>NZ_CP090983.1:1892500-2192500 GCF_021513155.1 Jeotgalibaca sp. MA1X17-3 | reverse complement strand
GGGGGAGAACAGCAACGTGTAGCAATTGCTCGAGCGATTGCGAAACAGCCCAAAATACTTCTTTGTGATGAACCCACGGGAGCACTTGATTACGAAACTGGAAAACAAGTATTACGATTGCTACAAAATACGTGTCGTGATACAGGTACGACTGTTGTACTCATTACCCATAATCAAGCAATTGCTCCTATGGCAGATCGAGTGATTGAGATTAATAATGCTGAAGTTCGTGCGATACATGAAAACCCAAATCCGAAACCTGTTTCTGAAATAGAGTGGTAAGGGGCTGATGATATGAAAAAGAAAGCTCTCTGGAAAGATATTTGGATCGAAATTTGGAATAATAAAGCAAGGTTTTTGGCTCTTTTTGCCATTATTTTATTAGGTGTGGGTTTCTTTGGAGGAATTAAAGCAACCGGACCGAATATGCTGGATACGGCTGATCAATATTATGCAGACTATAAACTCTTTGATCTAAAAGTATTATCTAATTTTGGAATAGAAGAAAAAGATGTAGAGGTACTCAATGAAATTGAAGACATTAAAGCTACCCCTATGCGAACCATTGATATTGATATGCAGGAAGAAGAGTTTCTAGTAAAACTTTATCCTTTGCAAGATGAAAAAGAAAGCCCCAATCAATATGCAATTATCTCCGGAAGACTTCCTGAAAAAAGTGGGGAAATTGCATTGGATGCCAATCAGGTATTTGAATCGAAATTCAAAGTGGGAGATATGATTCGGTTTAATCATGAGATAGCAAAAGATGAAGAAGATAACGAAGAAGATACAGAGGAATCTGAAATAGAAGTAGATTCCGCTATCACTTTAGAAGAACAAGCGTACAAGGTTGTAGGATTCGTAAACTCTCCTGTCTATATTGATCGAATCAATCGTGGGAATACCCAAGTAGGAAAAGGGAACCTAGATGGATTTGGTGTTGTTTTCGAAGAGGATATTCATGGGGAAATTTATACAGAAACGTATGTGCAAGTTGATGTAGATGAAAAACTAATTGCGTATACGAATGAATATGATGATGAAGTAGAAAGTAAAAAAGAAGAAATAGAGCTAGCTTTAAATGGTCGTCCTTTAGAAAGAGTGAATGAAATTCGCGCTGAAGGAAAGAAAGAAATCAGAAAAGCAGAGCAGAAATTAGAAGATGCAAAAGAAGAACTAAGTAAAGCTGAAAAAGAACTTCAAGAAGGCCGAGAGGAATTAGATGAAGGTCAAAAGGAATACAATCAGCAAAAACAAGAATTTGATGAAAAAATAGCTGATGCAGAAGTAGAAATCGCTCAGCAGCAACAAACGATTGATGATGGATGGTCAGACTACCAAGAAGGACTTGCTACTTGGGAAGAAAATGCCAAGAAATATGCAGATGCAAAAGCAGCTTGGCAAATCCAAAAAGAAAGTCTGTTGCAACAGGTAGATTCTGCTATTTCTCTAGAAGGATTGGCTCAAAATCCAATTCCAGGTGAAGAAGGCGAAATGCTGGCTCAAAGTATTCAAGAATTGTTGGATGGTGAAGCAGCTATTGAAGATGCAAAAGCCCAGATGAAGGCACACCAAAAAACACTTGATACCCAAGAAGTGCAATTAGAAGAAGCACAATTGACCTTGGATGAGCACATCCAACAATCAGAAGGATTAAAGCAAAAAATTGCAGAAGAAACAGAAGCTTTACAAATACTAGAAGAACAACTTGCATCTGCTCAGTTAGAATCCCGCCAAGTCCAATTAGAGACTGCTCAAGATTTCCTCTCGGAAAACTTTGAGGAACTAACGGAAGAGCGCAAGGAGGAGATGAGAGGCATATGGAACGGCCTTGAAGAAGTACTACCATTTCATCAGTCATTCCTCCAATATTTAGACGGAAGCCTTTCAGCGACTGATATGGAGGGGCTTGTCGCAACGGAAATTAATGAACTTCAAGGACTTCAAAAAGTTCAGGAAGAAATTGATAGCAAAAAAGCCTCCATTGCAAATGATGAAGCGATTATTCAAGAACTTAATGTGGAAGCACGACAAGCCACGTTATTGGTAAGTGGTCAAGAATTAGAAGTAGCGAAGAATCGATTAATGGAGGAAGCAAAAGCATTAGAAACGCAAGAACAAAATCTTCAACAAGCACGTACTATTTTGTTGTCAGAAGTTCAAACGGCGATGCAAGGCGTACAAGAGCAAATTGCTGGAGCAGATGCTCAGTTTTCAGAACAAGGTGCAGCACTAGAAGCTGCTCGTACCGAACTGGAAGCGGCAAGCAATGAGTTAAAAATAGGCCAAGAAAAATTAGATCAAGGAAAAGCTGAATTAGCCAATCAAAAAGCAGAAGGGGAAACAGCTTTAGCAGAAGCTTTAAATGATATTCAAAAAGGGGAAGCAGACTATCAAGAAGGATTCAATGAATTCGAAGAAAAACGAGTGGATGCTGAAAAAGAAATTGCCGATGGTCAAGTAGAAATAAATAAAGCAATGAGTGAGTTAATGCGATTAGATGAACCGATTTATTTCGTGCAAGATCGTTCGGTTAATCCTGGCTATCAAGAGTATCAAGATAATGCCAATCGTATGTCAGCCATCGCATCTATTTTCCCTGTATTCTTCTTCATGATTGCAGCGCTCGTTAGTTTTACAACGATGACCCGAATGGTAGATGAACAGCGTCAACAAATGGGAACATTAAAAGGACTTGGATATGGAAATATAGATATCGCACAGAAGTTTTTAGTTTATTCAATAATTGCTGGAGTTGCAGGTACGATTTTCGGATTGATATTCGGATATAATTTATTTCCTACTATTATTTATCGAGCATATGGTTCCCTTTATAACTTACCAGATATTCGTATTCACTATTATTTATCCTACGCACTGATTGCTTTCTTAATAGCAATGCTTTGCACGGTTGGGCCATCTATTCTAGCGACTACGAGAACCTTACGAGAAAATCCTGCATCATTGATGCGTCCAAAAGCTCCCAAGATTGGAAAAAGAGTGTTTTTAGAAAGATTTCCTTTTATCTGGAGTCGTTTAGGATTTAACGCTAAAATAACGGTACGGAATTTAGTACGTTATAAAGCTCGTAACTCTATGACTATTTTTGGAGTCGCGGGTTGTACAGCATTAATTTTGACTGGTTTTGCTCTTAAGGACTCTATTTCTGGCTTAGCAGAGACCCAATTTGGCGATGTGATGCGGTATCAGGCAGTAGTAGCTTTGAAACCAGACCAAACAACGAGTGACCTAAGAGAATATGATGAGACCATTGCAGAGTATTCTGAAATAGAAGATCATCTTCACGTTTTACAATCTGCTTATAAAGTAGAAAAAGAAGGGGTCAACCTTCAAGATGTAACCGTCTTTGTTCCGGAAAGTACAGAAGAATTGTCGGAGTTTGTACGTTTACAAGATCGCAATAAACAAACTCCTTATGAACTAACAAATGGAGGAGCCATCATTTCTGAGAAACTAGCCATTCTGATGGATGTTGGTCCAGGAGATGAACTAGTTATTCGTGACGATGAAGAGATGAAGTATACGATTCCGATTCAATCCGTCACCGAAAACTATACCGGGCACTATCTTTATTTAACAACTAAAGTATATGAAGATATCTTTTCAGAAAAATATGTTCCCAATACAGATTTACTTTTATATGAAGAAGATCGTAAATGGGAAGATAATTTTGCTTCAAAAGTAATGGATGGATCACAAGTAGCAGTAGTGACCTTCATAGACACAATCGATCGTGCCTTTGCAGATACATTGGAGAGCCTAGATGTGATTACACTGGTTCTGATTATATCAGCAGCAGCACTAGCTTTTGTAGTCTTATATAATCTAACGAATATTAATGTTTCTGAACGAATTAGAGAACTTTCAACTATTAAAGTTTTAGGGTTTTATGATTTGGAAGTTAGTATGTATATCTATCGGGAAACCTTTATCTTAACGTTACTAGGAATTTTCTTTGGATTTATTCTGGGAAGCGTATTGAGTGGAGTCGTTCTGAAAATGGTTGAAGTTGACTTCATGCTATTTCCAGTTACGATTTTACCACTGAGCTATCTTTACTCAGCATTGTTATCCATGGTGTTTTCTGCAGTAGTGATGATTATCATGCATCGTAAATTAAAAAATGTAGATATGATTGAAGCATTAAAATCAGTTGAATAAATTAAAAAGAGAGACCGGGAAAAAAATCCGGTCTCTCTTTTTAATTTTAAGGATTCTCTATTTTCTTTAATCCTTTTGGTGGAAATACTAGATTAACTCCTATCGCAACGAGAGAACCAATAAAAGTATCCAATACCCGTTGACTCGCGTATAGGAAAGATTCGTGAGAAGCAGTGTTGAAGTAAATTACAAAGAAAGCAGCCATTCCACCAACAATTGCTGGGCTTAAATCTAAAAAATTACACAGCATAATAAATAAAACAATAGCAATCATGACCCCGAAAAGGTCCACAGAAAAAGTCCATCCCGTTACTTGTTTTGTATAAACAAGGGAAAGAGCAAGAATAGCTGCCAATAAGGTTGCCCCGACTCTCCTGATACCAAAGTGAAAAGATCGTGCACTATCTTCTCTCAGAGCAAAAACAGTTGCTAAACAGGCAAGCATAGGACTTCCTCTTTGTAAAAGTCGAAAAAGGAGGATACAGATTCCAGCTGCTAAACTGGTTTTTAAATTTCGTCTACCAATCGTCAATTTATCAGGATTTAGTTTAAGCACGTTGATTTCCACCTATCATTATCTTTTGAGATTTTAATCATTAGTATAACATAAGGTCCTCTTTGTAAATTAACTTTTGAAAGATAAATTCTTTTGTTTGTGGAGGGAATCATCATTAAATCAACGATAGTAAAAGAATAAAAAAAGGTAACAAAAAGAATTTAAAAAAAATTAATGAAAAGAGTTGCTTAAGTTGTCAGAATATTCTATACTATGAACATTAAAATTTAAGGAGAAAACGATGGTTTTTTTCTTATTATTTAAAAATAAAAAATATCAATGAGATTGATAAGTGGAGGGTATTATAATGAAAAGAAAATACTGGTTAGGTCTAGCAACTACTTTGTTACTCGCTGCTTGCGGTAATGGTGCAGAAACAGATTCAGCAGGAGATACTACTGGAAGCACAGGTTCAAGTGAAAGTGCCGTTATCGGCGGAAACTTTGAGTTATCTGGTGGAGCAAGTGCTTATGGAACACCAATGGATCAAGCTGTGAAGCTCGCTGTTAATCTCATGAATGATTCAGGTGGAGTATTAGGAGAAGATGTAACCTATGTTTCTTATGACAATACGTCAACCCCTTCAGAAGCAGCTAGTATTGCTACTCGTCTAGCTACAGAAGATAAAGTATCCGCAATTATCGGACCGGCAACGACTGGAGATGCAAACGCACAAACACCTGCTCTTACACGAGCAAAAGTTCCTGCAATTTTACCTGCAGCAACTGGAGATAGTGTAACGATGCAAGAAGGAGAATCTGTTCTAGAATATATCTTCCGTGTTTGTTTCCAAGACTCCTTCCAAGGAGAAGTTTTAGCTAACTTTGCCCAAAACGATTTAAGTGCTGATAAAGCTGTTATCTTGTGGGATAACTCAACCGATTATGGTTTAGGTCTAGCAGATGCATTTAAAAATGTATTTACTGGCGAAATTGTAGCAGAAGAAAACTTTACAGTTGGAGACACTGATTTCCAAGCAATTTTGACGAATATCCGTTCAAAAGATTTTGATGTTTTGTTTATCCCAGGATACTACGAAGAAGCAGGTCTATTGATTAAGCAAGCACGTGAAATGGGAATTGATCAACCAATCTTAGGACCAGATGGTTTTGCGAATACAACTTTAGTAGAATTGGCTAGTGCAGGTAATGTGAATGATGTTTACTATACCGGTCACTTTACTCCAAACAGTGAAAACCAAAATGTTAAAGATTTCTTAGCAGCTTATGAAGATGAGTATGGCACAGATGCGGACTCATTTGCAGCATTAGCGTATGACGCAGCTAATCTTTTGTTTGAAGCAATTGAAGCAGCAGGAACAACTGATCCAGAAGCGGTAACAGAAGCAATCGCAAACACAACTGATTTTGAAGGAGTAACAGGAACTTTCTCCTTAGATGAAAATCATAACCCAGTTAAAGATACATATGTAATTGAATTACAAAATGGTGAAGAGGTAGGAAACACAGTCGTTTCTCCGAAATAATAAAAAAGAAAGACAAACTTATTCTTTTCGTATCTTCTTCCAATTATATGTGAGTAGAGGCTAAGACATCTGTCTCGGCCTCTTCTTCACTTGTAGATAAGTAGTTAAAAAAGCTTTAAATAAGAGAGGTGTAAACATGGAGAGCTTTATCCAACAGATGATAAATGGAATCTCACTAGGAAGTATTTATGCACTGATTGCACTAGGGTATACAATGGTGTACGGGATCATAAAACTAATCAATTTTTCTCACGGGGACGTTTATATGGTAGGAGCATATATTGGTTATGGACTCATTCGAAATGTAGGGTTGGGTCTCATTCCAGCTATTTTAATTTCGATGACACTATGCGCTTTGTTAGGAGTGATTATAGAAAAGGTTGCTTATAAACCATTACGAGGAGCAACTCGAATTGCAACTCTGATTACTGCAATTGGTGTTTCTTACTTATTGCAGAACCTGATGATTTACTTTATGACATCACAAAGAAGAGCTTTTCCAACTACCTTACAAAATCGGGTATTTTCATTAGGAAATATTACAATCAACTCCCAACAAATCACCATTATTTTAACAACTATTTTTTTGATGGCCGTTCTACAGTTCATTATTAAATATAGTAAAATGGGAAAAGCGATGCGTGCAGTAAGTACGGACATGGAAGCAGCTCAGTTAATGGGAATTAATGTTGATAATGTTATTTCATTTACATTTGTGCTGGGGTCGTCTTTGGCAGGAGCAGCAGGTGTATTAGTAGGAATATATTATAATTCAATTGACCCATTAATGGGAGTAACGTTAGGCTTGAAAGCCTTTGTTGCAGCAGTTTTCGGTGGAATTGGAATCATACCAGGTGCGATGGTCGGTGGATACTTAATTGGTATTATTGAAACGATTGTTAGTGCATATGGAGGATCCATGTTTAAAGATGCCGTTGTATATCTAATCCTAATTTTAATCCTGATTGTAAAACCATCAGGTATTTTCGGGAAAAATAGTAAAGAGAAAGTGTAGGTGAGTACAGATGAAACAATTTAATAAAAATAATGCAGGCTGGCTCATCCTTACCGTAATCGGAGCGCTAGCTCTTTATTTTGGTATTACTTCAGGACTCATTTCTCCTTTTTACCAAATCACATTAATGACTATTTTGATTAATATAATTCTTGCGGTTGGTTTAAATGTAGTAATCGGATTTTCTGGACAGTTTTCATTAGGTCATGCAGGATTTATGGCCATTGGAGCGTATAGTGGAGCCGTTATTGGGAAAATGGTCGATGGAATAGGTGGCTTCTTACTAGGATTAGTTGTTGGAAGTATCTTATCTATGACTGTGGCTCTCTTAGTAGGAATCCCTACTTTACGATTAAAAGGAGATTATCTAGCTATCGCTACACTAGGAGTTGCAGAAATCATCCGAATTATTATTATCAATTTACCAGATGTAACAAATGGGGCACGGGGAATTACTGGAATTTCTTTTCCATTTTCATCTAATTTGACATTTACCATGATGGCTTTTGGGGCCGTTGTTCTGACTACAATTATTACTGTTAATTTCATTCGGAGTAGCCCAGGTCGGGCCACTATATCTATTCGAGAAGATGAGATTGCTTCGGAGTCTATGGGCGTGAATACAACTTTTTACAAAGTAGTAGCCTTTATGCTAGGGGCAGCAACTGCAAGTATTGCAGGGTCTTTGTATGGAACGTTCTTTAGTGTAATTAATCCAAGTGACTTTACCTTCCAACGTTCGATTGATATTCTAATTATTGTTGTATTTGGTGGAATTGGAAGTATCACTGGAACTTTTGTTGCAGCGATTGCTTTAGGGGTTTTGAATACAAGTCTTCAATCTTTAGGAGATCTACGAATGATTTTTTATGCATTGGCACTGATTGCAATTATGGTATTCCGTCCAGGAGGACTATTAGGAACCAAAGAGTTTACCATTTCGGCACTACTGAATCGTTTGAGTCGTAAAAAGAAACCTCTGACAACAGATGAGGAGGGAAGCACATGAGTCTATTAACAGTAACGGATCTAACAAAAAACTTTGGTGGATTAGCAGCTCTTTCCAATGTTGATTTTCATTTAGAAGAAAATGAGTTGGTAGGATTAATTGGACCAAATGGAGCAGGGAAAACTACGTTCTTCAATCTTTTGACAGGAGTATATGTACCGTCAGAAGGCGATATTTATTTGGAAGAAAATGGTGAAAAGACAAGACTAAATGGGAAAAAACCTTATAAAATCACGAAATTAGGATTGGCACGAACCTTTCAAAATATTCGTTTATTTAAGGATTTATCTGTCATTGATAATGTGCGGATTGCTTTACATAGTAGAAAAGGAACAAATATTTTTAACAGTATATTTCGAACACCAGAATTTTATCGAAATGAAGAAATGTTGAAAGAAGAAGCTATTGAACTACTAAAAATATTTGAGTTGGAAAACAAGGTAGATGTATTGGCTCGCAATTTGCCATACGGAGAACAAAGAAGACTGGAAATTGTTCGAGCGCTCGCTACTCAACCAAAAATCTTGTTTTTAGATGAACCTGCAGCTGGAATGAATCCACAAGAGACAGCAGAGTTAACTCAACTAATTAAAAAAATTCAAAAACAATTTGCTATAACCGTTGTTTTAATTGAGCATGATATGTCTTTAGTAATGAACGTCTGTGAGCGAATTTATTGTTTGGAATATGGACGTTTAATTGCTCAAGGAACTCCGGCAGAAATTCAAAAAAATCCAGCGGTAATCAAAGCTTACTTGGGAGGAGACTAGGATGTTAAAAATAAAAAACCTCTCGGTCAATTATGGTATGATTCAAGCAGTGAAAGATGTTTCTTTTGAAGTAGAGGAAGGAGAAATCGTAACGCTAATTGGTGCAAATGGTGCTGGTAAATCTACGATTCTTCGAACCATATCCGGACTTGTCCGTTCTACTTCAGGATCCATTGAATATTTAGGGAAAGACATTACTAAAATGCCTTCTCGAAAAATTGTAGAAGAACGATTAATCCAAGTCCCAGAAGGCAGACACGTTTTTAAAGGATTAACGGTTCAAGAAAACTTAGATTTGGGCAGTTTTACTCGTAAAGATAAGTCTGGATTAAAAGCTGATTTAGAACATGTTTTTGATCGGTTTCCGATTTTAGCAGAAAGAAAAAATCAAGATGCGGCTACTTTATCAGGTGGAGAGCAACAAATGCTAGCAATGGGTCGAGCATTAATGTCGAAACCTAAATTATTGCTTTTAGATGAGCCTTCAATGGGCTTAGCACCTATTTTTATTAAAGAGATTTTCCATATTATCGAAGAAATCCAAAAACAAGGGACAACCATTCTTTTAATAGAACAAAATGCGAATGTAGCTTTGCAAGTAGCCAATCGCGGATATGTACTTGAAACTGGAAAAGTTGTTTTGGCTGATACGGGAGAAAATTTATTGAAGAGTGATGAAGTTCAAAAAGCATATCTAGGAGGATAATCCATGGATGTAAAAAGTTATATGTCGAATAATTTAGTTACCATTGATCCAAAAACTAAAATATTGGATGCATTGGATTTAATGAAAGAGCACCATATTCATCGCTTACCTGTTGTAAAAGAGGGGAAGCTAGTAGGTCTGATTACGGAAGGAGTGATTGGCAGAAATACTCCTTCAACGATGACGAGTTTAGATATGCACGAAGTCAATTATTTATTGAATAAAACAAATGTAGAAGACATTATGGAGAAAAAAGTAATAACAATCCATCAAGATGCATTGTTAGAAGAAGCCGCAGTGATGATGCGACAACACAATATAGGGGTATTACCAGTAGTAGAAGAAAGTTCAAAATTGGTAGGAATCATCACAGACAAAGATATGTTTGATGCCTTTATTGATGTTTTAGGTTTTTATACACCTGGAGTTCGAGTTGTAGTCAATGTGCCTGAAGACCGACGTGGTGTGTTGGAAGAAGTAACTGATTTATTTTTAGAATCAGAAATTAGTATCCAACAAATTGCGGTCTATCGGAAAACAGGATTAATTCAAGTCGTTATCCAGCTCGATAGTAAAGATGTTGAAGGTGTACAAAGTAGTTTAGAAGAAAAAGGTTTTGAAGTTGGTTCGATTATGTACAAAGAACCACAAGGATAAAAAAAGAGCGGAATAAAAGGCGTTTAGATTCGTGAAGTAGACGTAGGGTCTGCCTTTTACTGAAAATGGTTAAGAAGCAAGAAGAGCCTGAGACTTTTGTCTCAAGCTCTTCTTTTTCGTCTACTTTTATTAGATATTAGAAGATTATTACACGTGTTAGGTGTATAATGAGGTAAGTAAATCATGAGGAGGAAAAATGATGAACCAAGCATTGATAACAATTGTTTTACATGCCATCAAAGAACAGTATGTGACTGAGAAAGCTTTTTATTCGACGCAATTAGGGATATCCTCTCAAAGTTGGGATCGTTGGAAAAAAGGAGAACACGGATTAAAGCCAGATAATATGCAAGTTGTTGCGAAGCTTTTTACAGACTATGAATGGATGCTCGTACAAAAGGTGTGTCGAAATGCAGATATTCTACCAGAAGTTGCGGAAGAACCTGTTCGAGAATATCATTTCCTTAAATATCAAATTGCAAAAAAATGGCTTAAAACAGGAATTGCATCAGTGAAATGGCATAGTACGGAGAACCCTAAAGAGGACGTTTCTGTGCGAAAGTCTGCGGTTACGACCTTACGATTGGAAACTAATTATGACTTTTGGAGTTACAAAGATATTTTGGATCTTCGTTTACCTAGTGTTATTCGTCATCAAATTGAAGCTAAAAAAATTGATCTATTAGAATGGATGTCTGAAAATAATCCAGATACCATTCAAGAATTAAAAGAAACTAAAAAGTAAACTGAATTCTAAAGAATTTTATTTAGAATTACTCGGATATCCTGTTCCCATTGTGTTATCATAATAGACAAACAAAAAGATAAAAGAGGTACGAAAATGGCGAATAGGCATCATGAAAAAAGAAAAAACAATGGAGAAACCTGTTCATAGGAGTAGCTGCTTCGATTAGTATCGTTCTGTTTACTTCATGTGGAACCGAAACAGAAGACACTGGTCAAGAAACTAGTTCTTTTCAAACAGATACAAGTATTCAATCTAGTACGGAAGAATCTATATTAGAATCAAAAAATAGTGAAGAAATCGAATCTTCTTCTCAAACAGTAAAAGAAGAGCTAGAGGAACAGCTAATTGATACACCAAATGCCCATTCTTCTGATTGGAATTTGGTTCTAGTGAATCGCTATAATCAATTGGAAAAAGATATTGAATTTGAGCCTTACTACACAGCGAATGGAAGAATAATTGATAGTCGAATTGCGGAATCATATGAAAAAATGATAGCGGATGGTGAAGCACAAGGACTTCAGTTTATCTTGATTTCTAGTTATCGAAGTATCGCTCGCCAACAAGAAATTTATGATTCGGTGTATCAATCGAATATAAGTAAAGGCTATTCAGAAGAAGAAGCTACTCAAGAAACAGAAGAGTATATTGCATTGCCACATGCAAGTGAACATTCAACAGGGTTGGCAGTTGACATTACAGAACCTGTTCTCGATAGTCTTGGTGATGGATTAGTCGTAGAGTTTGAAGATACTGCAGAAGGCAAATGGTTACATGAACATGCAGCTGATTATGGATTTATTTTAAGGTATCCTCGTGGAAAAGAAGACATAACCATTATTGAATATGAATCATGGCATTTCCGTTATGTCGGTATAGAGCATGCTCGTTATATAAAAGAAAATGAGCTCACTTTAGAAGAGTATGTCGAAATTTTGAAAAAGAATGAAGAAATCCGTGCAAAAATAAAGAATGAAAATGGGTAGTCGATGAATAGTAAATGAGGAGAAAGAAATGAGAAAGAAAAATCAATTTAAAAAAAGAAACAGAAAAAGTCCTTTTTCCTTAATTGGATCATTCCTTTCTTGTTTGCAGCTTTAATTATTTACATGGCTGTTCAATCTTTGACAAATGGATATCAAAATCCAATGATGAGAGGGGAAACCCGAAGTGTTCTAGAAGAAAAAGAAGCTTTTGTAGAAGAAGTAGGCCTCATATCTCAACAAATGAAAGAAAAATACGGGGTATGGGCAAGCATTAGCATTGCTCAAGCCATTTTAGAATCTGACTGGGGGAAAAGTGACTTAACCATTCTTTATAATAACCTGTATGGTGTAAAGACAAATGATCCCTCTCAATCAGCCTTAATGAAAACAACCGAATATGTAAATGGAAAAGCAATAACGGTTCAAGCCTCTTTTAAAGTTTATGATAGTTTTTATGACTCTATTGAAGACCATGCTCAACTAATGGCAGAAGGAACTAGTTGGGATAACACGTTATACCATCGTGTTCTTCAAGCAAGTACGTATCAAGAAGCAGCAAAAGCTTTGCAAACAGCAGGATATGCAACTGATCCTAACTATCATGAAAAAATAATTGAATTAATAGAGCAATACGAATTATATCAGTATGATCAATCGTCATAAAGGCGGAATAGGGGGAAGTAAATGACGGAAAAGATTTTACCAGGTCAAACCATTGGGATTATTGGTGGCGGAAGTACAGCTCGGATGATTGCTTTGGCAGCAAAAAAGTTAGGATACTTCGTAGGTGTTTTAACAAATGAAAAAGACAGTCCAGCTGCTCAAGTGGCGGATTGGTATATCCTTGGTAGCTTTTTAAAACTAGAGGACTTAATGGGTTTAGCAGAGAAGTCTGATGTTTTGACGTATGAATCTGAAAAAATAGATGTTGATTTACTCTTATCACTACAACCTTATATTGATATTCCACAACTTTCAGATGTATCTAGTATCATGGAAGACCGTTTGATTGAAAGATTTTTTTAGAATCTCTAAATATCAATGTAGCTCCCTATGCTACCATCACAAATCTTGAAGATATTCAACATGCTGCCACTGGAATAGGTTTCCCCTCTATTTTAAAACCTGTTCGTGTAGAAAGAAATAAACCAGAAAATATCGTTCTCTATAGTGAACAAGATTTTGAAAAAGCCAGAGAACTTCTTCAAACAGGTACGTGTATGTTAGAAGCTTGGATTCCTTTTGAAAAAGAATTAGCAATAACGGTGGCAATGGGATCAACGGAAGCGAATATTACTCATTTCCCCGTTTCTCATACGATTTATAAAGCAGGAATATTGCAAACAACCATAACGCCTGCACAAATTGATTTAGAAATAAACGAAGCGATTCAACAAGTTGCTCAAACGATTGCGCGTTCTTTACAAATGCCTGGAATTTTAACAGTAGAATTATTTATAACGGCTGCGGGTGCTGTATATGTAAAGAAAATTATTTTATATCCACATGAATCTTGTGATTATTCAGTAGATGCCTGTAATGTTTCTCAATATGAATTGCTCGTTCGTTCTATTTGTGGGTTTCCTCTTCCGGAAATTACTCTTTGGAAATCTAATAAGAGTTATCCGGTTCTTGAAGAAGGATTTGAAAAGGCATTAAGAGATATTCAAGCTCATCCTGAATGGTTGTTCCACTTCTATGGAGAGGCTGCGAAAGAACCAGAAAGGAAAGTGGGACATCTTACTGTTTTGGATGAAAAAGAGGCAGAGCTCCCTAAAGAATAAAAAATGACTTCAGCGTTTTTCCGCTGAAGCATTTTTATTTTGAAAAAGAAACAACTAAAAAAGATTTAATAAAGCACCATATATAAGCAGGACCATTTATTGCTGTAGGACCTATAAAATGATAGACTAGAACATGATACATATTCAAAATAACCTATGAATAAATAAACAAATATAAAGAAGAAGCAAGTAGAAAGGATGGCAATTGTGCAACCAAATAAACTCTTAAATGGGATGAACCCCAAACAAAAAGAAGCCGTATTGGCAACTGAAGGTCCGCTTTTAATTATGGCGGGAGCAGGTAGTGGAAAGACGCGTGTCTTAACACACCGTATGGCATACTTACTAGAAGAAAAACAAGTAAATCCTTGGAATATTTTAGCCATCACTTTTACAAATAAAGCAGCAAAAGAAATGAAAGAACGAGTTACTCGTTTAGTAGGGACCGCAGGAAATGATATGTGGGTATCCACCTTTCACTCCATGTGTGTACGAATCCTTCGGCGAGAAGCAGAACACATTGGGTACTCAAAAAACTTTACGATTTGTGATCAGAGTGAAACAAAATCATTGATGAAACGAATTATAAAAGAACGAAATTTGGATTCTAAAAAATTTGAGCCGAAAATGATTTTGGCGAGAATATCAAATGCAAAAAATGAATTACAAACACCTAAAGAATTTGCAAATGGACATGACAATTATTTTGATAATATTATTGCAGAATGCTACCAGACCTATCAACGAGCACTTGAAAATGCACAATCAATGGATTTTGATGATTTAATTATGCTAACGGTTAAGTTATTTGAGGACCATCCAGAAACCCTAAAATATTATCAAAATAAATTCCATTATATTCATGTGGATGAGTATCAAGATACCAACTATGCACAATATAAATTAGTGCAATTGCTAGCACAAAAATTCAAAAATATTTGTGTAGTAGGAGACGCTGATCAGAGTATTTATGGATGGCGTGGAGCAGACATGGAAAATATCATGAACTTTGAAAAAGACTATGCAAAAGCCCAAGTAATCTTACTAGAACAAAACTATCGCTCTACCAAAAAAATACTGCAAGCCGCTAATGATGTCATCCAAAATAATCAAAATCGAAAAGATAAAAAACTTTGGACCGATAATCCAGAAGGTGAAGAAATTATCTATTATCGAGCCCAATCCGAGCATGATGAAGCTCGCTATATTGTCTCTGTCATGCAAGAAGAAGTTCGAAACAATCAGCATAAATACGGAGACTTTGCTATTTTATATCGAACCAATGCGCAATCACGTGTTGTAGAAGACACCTTAGTAAAGTCAAATATTCAATATAAAATGGTTGGCGGACATAAGTTCTATGATCGCAAAGAAATAAAGGATATTTTAGCGTACTTACATTTGATAGCCAATCCGGCTGATGATTTGAGTTTTAACCGAATTATTAACGTACCCAAGCGTGGCGTTGGAAATGTCAGCTTAGAAAAATTATATGGATTTGCAAATGAATATGATTTTTCTTATTTCGAAGCGGCTAAGAATGTTCAGATGTCGCCTTTAAGTGGAAGAGCTGCCAAAGAAATTAATACATTTTATCGAGTACTCCAAGAATTACAAAATATGTCAGAATTCGTTTCGATAACCGAATTAGTTGAAGAATTATTGGAAAAATCTGGTTATATGGAAAGCTTGAAAGCAGAGAATACGTTAGAATCAGAAGCTAGAATCGATAACTTGAATGAGTTTCTTACGGTTACACAAGAATTTGAAAAAACTACTTCAGAGCCGACGAGCTTGACGGATTTCCTTTCAGACCTAGCACTTGTATCTGATTTGGATAATGTGGAGGAAGTTCCTCAAGAAGAAGTTACCTTAATGACGATGCATGCTGCAAAGGGACTAGAGTTTCCTGTTGTCTTTATTATTGGAGTAGAAGAAGGGATTTTCCCGTCTTTCCGTTCATTAATGGAAGAACATGAAATGGAAGAAGAACGACGTTTAGCATATGTGGGAATTACTAGAGCGGAAAAACAACTTTATTTAACAAATGCATATTCTCGTATGTTGTATGGACGCGTTCAAAATAATCCAGCCTCTCGTTTCTTAGAAGAAATGGATCAATCGTTATTGAAAACAAATTCTACTCCCAAAAGTGCTCAAAAAAACGTTCCAACTTCTCGTTGGCGTCAGAAGAACGAGCGATATGATCGAGCATTCAGTCAACCGCATCAAAAGAATGAAAAGAGTGAACCAACACAATCTGTCTCCCAAACAGGAACAAGTGGAGCGGAAGCATTAGATTGGAATGTAGGCAATAAAGTAAGTCATAAAAAATGGGGTGTCGGTACGGTAGTCCAGTTAACGGGTGAAGGTGATGGTCTGACACTGGATATTGCCTTTAAAGATGTTGGAATTAAACGTTTGCTGGCATCATTTGCACCTATTGAGAAAATGTAGCACATTCTAATGTAGTAATCGAGAGGAGTGAAGGCAGTTTATCTTTCCATACAACTCAATGAAAATATATGGAAAGATCTGCCGCAATAGATGGAAAAATGGCCGATTGCTGAGGCAGAGGAACGTGTATTCTATTTGCGTTCCGTGCTACAAAAGCATAGTTATGCGTATTACGTTTTAGACAAACCAAGTATTTCTGATCAGGACTACGATGAAATGTATCAGGAACTAGTTGCAATCGAAACCGAATATCCGGAATTGATTACTTCTGACTCTCCTACCCAACGTGTTGGAGGAGAAATTTTACCCGGTTTTGAAAAGGTACAACATGATGTTCCTATGCTTAGTTTGGGGAATGCATTCAATCAAGAGGATTTATTGGCTTTTGATCAACGAATCAAAGGACTAACAGCCAAACCTATTCAATACATATGTGAATTAAAAATAGATGGCTTAGCTGTTTCTTTACGTTATGAAGATGGCGTTTTTACAAGAGGAGCTACCCGTGGTGATGGTGTAGAAGGGGAAGATATTACTCAAAACCTACGCACGATTAAAGCAATTCCCTTACGAGTACAAGAACCGATTTCGTTTGAAGTGCGGGGAGAGTGTTATATGCCCAAATCTTCTTTTATGAAACTCAATCAAGAACGAGATGAAAAAGGAGAGGATGTTTTTGCCAACCCTCGTAACGCAGCGGCAGGCTCCTTACGCCAACTTGATTCTCGTGTCGCAGCAAATCGTAATCTGAGCGTGTTTCTATATAGTGCAGCAAACTTTGAAGAATTAGAAGTCCATTCTCAATCAGAGTTATTGGAACGATTAGCCACTCTAGGACTACGTACAAATGCAGAACGAAAACAATTTGACTCTATTGAAGACGTTTGGTCTTTTATTGAAGAAATAAGCGTTAAACGGACTGACCTCGCGTATGAAATTGATGGAATTGTTATCAAAGTAAATGATTTTGAAACACAAGCAGAAATTGGCTATACGGTGAAAGCACCAAAATGGGCTATTGCATATAAGTTTCCCGCTGAAGAAGCGGAAACAGTCGTGAGAGACATTGAATGGTCGGTAGGAAGGACTGGAGTTGTAACTCCCACCGCAGTAATGGATCCAGTTTTTGTTGCTGGAAGTACCGTTCAACGTGCTAGTCTCCATAATGTAGATTTACTACAAGAAAAAGATATTCGTCTAGGTGATACGGTCATTCTGCATAAAGCAGGTGATATTATCCCAGAGATAAAAAAGTACTCGTAGAAAAAAGAGTAGATACAAGCGAACGCTATCCGATTCCTACAGAATGTCCAGCTTGTCATAGCCACTTGGTTCACTTGGAAGACGAAGTTGCTTTGCGTTGTATCAATCCAAAATGTCCGGCGCAATTAAAAGAAGGCTTGTCTCATTTTGTTTCTCGGAATGCAATGAATATTGTAGGGGTAGGCGTTCGAGTTGTTAGTCAAATGTTTGAAAAAGGACTGGTACAAGACTTTGCTGGTCTCTATTCACTAACGATGGATGATTTACTTCAAATGGATAAAATAAAAGAAAAATCAGCACAGAATATTTTAGCTGCAATTGATAAAAGTCGAACCAACTCACTCGAACGTCTGCTGTTTGGACTGGGGATTCGTCATGTAGGTTCAAAAGCGGCTAAAATGTTAGCTGAAGAATTTGAGACCATTGATCGAATTATGGAAGCTACCAAAGAAGAAATCATCGCGACCGAAGGGTTTGGTGAGATTATTGCTGAAAGTGTTGTTGCATATTTTAGTTTACCTGAAGTAGCAGATTTGATTGAAGAATTTAGAAAATCTGGGGTAAATGTAAGGTATACAGGAAAGAAGAAAAAAGTAGTTGCAATGACAGAAGTTGAATCTGTTTGGCACGGGAAAACAGTAGTTCTCACAGGGAAATTGACACACTTTAATAGACAAGAAGCAACGGAAATGATTGAAAATCTGGGTGGAAATGTCACAGGAAGTGTTTCCAAGAAAACAGATATTCTAGTAGCGGGTGAAGAGGCGGGAAGTAAATTGAAGAAAGCCGAATCATTACATGTGCCCGTTTGGACAGAAGAAGAAATGCTTAGACACTTAGAAAGAAGTGAATGAAGTGAAAAAGAGTAGAAGAGTTTGGCAACTAGGAGGAGTCTTATCGGTGTTATTATTTCTAACTAGCTGTACGTCTATAAATAATCAGCCAGAAGGTACAGTAACCAATGATAACACCCAGACAGTTGTCCCCGTACAACCAACTCCCAATCAACTTTCTGATGACTATTATCGTGCATTGATTGTTGATGGGAAATATCAATCCAGCCAAAATCGTGGTGTAAGTCTGGATTTAAATTCTTCTGTAAATATGAAAGCTTTTGAAACGGACTTATTGAAGGTTGCTAAAAAAGTGTTTCCTACTGATCAATACTTTTTCCAAGAAGGACAGATCATTACAAAGGAAATGGCTCTTAGTTGGATTAATAGGAAATCAGAGGATAATCCGCAAGGTTTGAATCCAGAATCAAATGAATTAATAGATTCAACCGATCGAAGTCCACAATATTTATCACAAATAGTAGAACAAGACTTCATGATTGAAACAGAAAAAGGATTTGAATTAGGTGGGATTGCGGTTGGATTGGCCATGAATCAAATCGACTATTATAATGTGAAAGATTCAAATTCAAATCTTAATTTCTACGAACAATCACTAGACCTTGAAACAATATTAAAAGAAGCCAAATCCTATGGAAATGAAATTGTTTCTCGTTTACGAGATGAAACTGGAGTAGAGTCACTTCCAATTGTTGTAGGGATCTTTCTTCAATCACCAAAGGATAGTTTGGCAAGTGGCAATTACGTATTAGAAGGTAAATCTACTGAAGGTCGAACCGTCGAAGAATGGATTCAAAGAAATGAGAAAAGGATTCTATTCCCGACTTTTGATGGAGAAGAAACGGATGTTAATACACAATTTAATAACTTTAAAAATGAAATTCAGTTATTTTTTCCTAACTTAAGCGGAGTGACGGGAGTTGGCTTGTATCAAGAGGACAAGATAATCTCCTTGCATGTTGATATTATGACCCAATTTTACGGTCAAACCGAAATCATTGCTTTTACACAGCAGATTACGGATGCAGCAAATCGTTACCTTCCAAAAAACATTGAAATAGAATTAAAAGTGGAATCTATAAATGGAATTGAAGCATTTTTAACTCGTTCTGAGAACACTCAAACATTCAATTATCATGTTTTCGAATAAATTATTTTGTGTTTTGTTTGTTTGATAGAAATAAAAAAGCCGATACAGTGCCTTTTATGCTAAAATGATAAGGTATATAGGAGCAGGCTCCATATTAGAGTGAGAGAAAGAGGGGAAACGAATGGCAATCAGTGAAGAAGAAGTACGCCATGTAGCGAAGTTGGCAAAATTAAAATTTGAAAAAAATGAAATTCATCATTTTACCGAACAGATGAGTGATATTATCGATATGGTAGAACAATTGGAAAAGGTTGATACAACCGGAGTTGCGGTTACCACTCATGGATACAGTCTAAAAAATGTAATGCGAGAAGATATCGCGGAACCAGGTACAGATCGAGAAGAATTATTTAAAAATGTTAAAACAGCGGAAGACGGTATGATTGAAGTTCCCGCTATTTTGGAAAATGAGGGGGAAGATGCATGAATATTTTTGATGAAACATTAACAAGCCTTCATGAAGGACTCGTTAGCAAAAAGTTTACTTCCGTTGAGTTAACCGAAGAAGCATTCAGACGAATCGCAGAAGTAGATCCAAAAGTGGATGCTTTCCTAACTTTAAACAAAGAAGCAGCACTTAAACAAGCAGCAGCTGCTGATGAAAGAGGCTACGAAACGGGTAGTATGTTAAACGGGATTCCAATCGGTATTAAAGATAATATCGTAACGAAGGGATTAACCACGACTGCCGCAAGTAAAATGTTGGAAGATTTTAATCCGATTTATGATGCAACGGTTGTTGAGAAATTAGAAGCAGCGGGTGCGATTAACGTTGGAAAACTAAACCTGGATGAGTTTGCTATGGGTGGAAGTACCGAGAATTCTTATTTCAAAACAACAAAGAACCCATGGGATACAACAAAAGTTCCAGGAGGTTCTTCTGGTGGGTCCGCAGCAGCGGTAGCTAGTGGACAAGTACTGGCTACATTAGGAACGGATACCGGTGGAAGTATTCGCCAACCAGCTGCATTTACTGGTCTGACAGGTATGAAACCAACTTACGGACGTGTTTCACGGTACGGTTTGATTGCTTTTGCATCTAGCTTAGATCAAATTGGACCCTTTACTCGAAATGTAACCGATAATGCTTTGATGCTTGAAGCAATCAGTGGGTATGATCCAAAAGATTCTACGAGTGCAAATGTAGAAGTACCAAAATTTAGCGCCAACTTAACTGGAAAGATTTCTGGAATGAAGATTGCTCTTCCTAAAGAATATTTCCAAGAAGGCGTTTCAGATGAAATAAAGACTGCCGTTGAAAAAGCTGCAGCTCAATTTAAAGAAATGGGCGCTATTGTAGAAGAGGTAAGCCTACCAACCCTTTCTTATGGAATTCCTGCATATTATATTATTGCTTCTTCAGAAGCGTCTTCGAATTTACAACGATTTGATGGAATTCGTTATGGATACCGTGCCGAAAATATTGTAACGTTAGAAGATTTATACGTGAAGAGTCGTTCGGAAGGATTCGGAATGGAAGTAAAACGTCGCATCATGCTAGGGACGTTCTCACTAAGTGCTGGATTTTATGATGCTTACTTTAAAAAAGCGGGACAAATCCGTACATTAATTAAAGAAGATTTTGCACGTATTTTTTCTGATTATGATTTAATTCTTGGACCAACCACGACTACAACCGCTTATAATTTGGGTGAGAAAAGTGATAATCCGCTTGAAATGTATATGGCTGACTTATTAACCGTTACAATCAACTTAGCTGGTGTTCCAGCCATTTCATTACCGGGTGGTTTCTCTTCAGAAGGATTACCAATTGGAATCCAATTAATTGGAAATTATTTCGAAGAAGAAAAAATTTATCAAGCAGCATATGCGTTTGAACAAAAAAATGATTATAGCACGAAACACCCAAACTTGTAGGAGGAGAAACAGATGAACTATGAAACAGTCATTGGACTAGAAGTCCACGTAGAACTAAAAACAAATTCAAAAATGTTCTCCCCATCTCCAGCACACTTTGGGGCAGAGCCAAACACAAACACAAATGTGATTGACTGGGGATATCCAGGAGTTCTGCCAGTAATCAATAAAGGTGCAGTGGAATTTGGAATGAGAGCAGCTTTAGCATTGAACTGTGAAATTAATCGTTCTACCCATTTCGATCGTAAGAACTATTTTTATCCAGATAATCCAAAAGCTTATCAAATTTCTCAAATGGATGATCCAATTGGGTATGATGGTTGGATTGAGATTGAAGTCGAAGGCAAGAAAAAGAAAATCCGTATTGAACGGGTTCATTTAGAAGAAGATGCAGGGAAAAACACTCACGGAACAGGTGGATATTCCTATGTCGATTTAAACCGCCAAGGAACACCTTTAATCGAAATTGTTTCCGAGGCAGATATGCGTTCTCCGGAAGAAGCCTATGCCTATTTGGAAGCTATTCGTGAGATTATCATGTTTACAGGTGTTTCTGATGTGAAAATGGAAGAAGGTTCTATGCGTTGTGATGCAAATATTTCTCTACGTCCCTATGGACAAGAAGAATTTGGTACCAAAGCAGAACTGAAAAACTTAAATTCCTTTAACTTTGTTCGACGTGGTTTGGCTCATGAAGAAATCCGTCAAGCGAAAGTATTGAACTCCGGTGGAACCATCCAGCAAGAAACTCGTCGTTTCGATGAAACAACTGGAGAGACTATTTTAATGCGAGTGAAAGAAGGTTCGAGTGACTACCGTTACTTCCCAGAACCAGATCTTCCTGAATTAGAAATATCAAAAGAGTGGGTTGAAGAAGTAAGAGAAAGTATTCCAGCATTGCCAGCTGAATTACGGAAGAAGTATACGCAAGAATTTGGCTTACCAGATTATGATGCAATGGTTCTTACTTTGTCGAGAGAAATGGCCTACTTCTTTGAAGCAACCTTAAAAGCTGGAGCTGATCCAAAACTAGCATCCAACTGGTTGATGGGAGAAGTATCTGCCTACTTAAATAGTGAAAAATTAGAACTTTCTGAAACAAAATTAACTCCAGAAAACTTAGCTGGAATGATTCAATTAATTCAAGATGGCACCATTAGTACGAAGATGGCTAAAAAAGTAATCCGTCTATTGGCAACAAAAGGTGGAGAAGCTCGTGAAGTAGTTGAAAAAGAAGGACTGATTCAATTATCAGACCCCGGTCAACTATTGCCAATTATCAACGCTATTTTGGATGCCAACCAGCAATCTGTTGATGATTTTAAAGCAGGAAAAGATCGTGCGAAAGGCTTCTTGGTTGGTCAAATTATGAAGCAAACCAAAGGACAAGCTAATCCAGGAGTCGTTAATAAATTACTGGCTGAAGAATTAGGAAAAAGATAAATAGAAAAATTGGAGTTGCAGAATAAACTGCTCTCCAATTTTTTGACTACATAAAATTAATTGTTTTTTGATTAAAAAACAAATTTCGTCTATATGATTAGTGAAACAAGAAAGAATGGCGTATAGTAGAAAAAGAATTGTGCTAAAAATACATCATTTATATTTCATTACAGCATAGATGACGATTGAAAGACGAGGAAAAGACAATGAGAGCAAGAGTGATATATAATCCATCATCCGGACGGGAACAACTAAAGAAAAGCATGATTGATATTCTTCATATTTTAGAACAAGCAGGATATGAAACGAGTGCCTTTGCAACTACGCCAGAACCTCAATCTGCTGCTAAAGAAGCAAAACGAGCTGCCTTAGCTGGATTTGATTTAATTGTAGCTGCCGGAGGAGATGGTACGGTTAATGATGTGGTCAATGGAATCGCTGGATTGGACCAAAGACCAAAAGTTGGTATTATTCCTGCTGGAACTACGAATGACTATGCAAGAGCATTAAAAATTCCACGAACTGGATTTTTGAAAGCAGCGGAAGTAATTGCTGCAGGACATGCCATTCCAATGGATATTGGTCAAGCAAATGACACTTACTTTGTGAATATTGCTGCGGGGGGATATTTGACTGATTTAACCTATGAAGTCCCTTCAAAATTAAAAACTGCATTTGGATATTTAGCGTATCTTGCTAAAGGCGCAGAGAAAATCCCTCAGATAAAACCGATTCCGATGCATATCGAATATGAAGGAGGCGTCTATGAAGGCGTAGCTTCGATGTTCTTTATTGCGATGACCAATTCTACCGGTGGATTTGAAATGTTAGATCCTAACATCGTACTGGGAGACGGAAAATTTTCTTTATTTGTTATCAAAACAGCCAATATTTTAGAAATTCTGCAAATTATCCGATCCTTAATTATGGGTGGAAAGCACATTGATCATCCCCAAGTATTATATGCTCAAACAACTTTTGTAAAAGTACATTCAATGGATTCACAAACGATTCAAATTAACTTGGATGGTGAATATGGTGGAGATTGTCCTACCACGTTCTTGAATCACCAACAACATATAGAAATTATAGGAAATACTTCTGATTATGCAGAAACAGTCGAACCATTAGAGGAACAGACTTCCTTCCTAGAAATGATTGAAGAATTACAATCGGAAGATTTACCTTCAAGCAAATAAAAAAACTGCCATTTGGCAGTTTTTTATTATACAAAATCTATAAAATTCATAGATTATTTTTATTTTCTTTTGTTACTTTACGAACTTGGGAAGAGTAGCCTCCAATAACGACAAACAAAAGAGCAGCAATAGAAAAACATGTGATTCCGATTATTTGACTTAACGGAGAAGTGTTCACTATATTTGAAATACCAAGCACAATACTACCCAGTGCGAGTACATTTAAAAAACGCATAATGGATTGGTAATGACGAATTTTTGATTCATAATCAGCAACGGTTTCAAAAGGTCCCTGAGAACTTTTCTTTCGAATAACGATCCAGTTGGAGTTGTTGATGACGATTTCGATTCCAGCCTTTTTTTGTAAATCTTTTTGTTTTTGGATTTCTTCTTCTGTTTTGTCCGCTACATATTGATAGCGATACAAATATTCACCTGGTATGCCTTGTTTAAAGGTATATTTCCCAATTGAAAAATCAGTTAAATCATATCCTTGTTGTGCCATTTCATTAATCCATTCTTCTTCTTTTTCATAATTGAAGAAGACTTTATTTTTAGTGATGATCTCGTTATTGTTCATGTTTGTACCTCCAAAAAAATATCCATCTTGTACATCTATTGTAGCGTTTTCTCAAGAACTAATCCACTAGATCCAGAAAGACCTCCCTTATAAGGAATTTTATTTTTTGTGAGAGGGATTTGCGTTATAATAAAAGAATAGACTACTCCAGAATCTGGATAAAGAAAGGAATTTACTATTGAACTCTTCGTTTTTAAGAAATATTTTTGAAAAAATAAAAAATATTTGGATGACGGCAAATGGTTTTGATGCTTTTTCAAAATTTTTAATGCAGACCGGAATTGCTTTCTTGATACTAAGTGTGCTATTTCGAGTGAAATTTATTTCATGGATTGGATTTGCAATCCTGTTATTTTTTTACATTCGCACTTTTTCAAAAGACAAACAAAAATTCTCACGTCAAAATAGAACGTTCCTTCAATATAAACAAAAAATGGATACGTATTTCCAAAGTCAAACACGTGCACTTAAACAGATAAAATGGAATCGACAACAAAGAAAAACACATCGTTTTTATAAGTGTCCTTCTTGCGGTCAAAAAGTTAGAGTACCAAAAGGCCGAGGGAAGATAACCATTACGTGTCCAAAGTGTGCTACGAAATTTACTAAAAAAAGTTAGAATTAAAAAGTTTAGAATTAAAAAGTAAGGAGAGTCGTATGGAAAAAATTAAACCATTTTTCAAGGGCATTTTACCATTTATTCTTGTGTTAATCATGGGGATGTTAGTGGGCTGTGAATATGTAGATAGGGAGCTATTTATAGAAGAATCCCCCAATTCCCAAAATACAATCCAACAAGGAGTCCAAGAGGAAGAACGGTATTCTTCTAGAGAAGAAGTAGCGGAGTACCTTTGTCGCTATGATGAATTACCTTTCAATTACCTTACCAAAAGGGAAGCGGGAGAACTTGGTTGGGATAACTCACAAGGAAATCTATGGGATGTAACCGATAAGATGTCCATTGGTGGAGACCGATTTGGAAATCGAGAAGGTCTACTTCCAACGGAAAAAGGTCGAGTGTACTATGAAGCGGATATCAACTATCAAGGTGGCTACCGCAATGCAGAGCGAATTGTTTTTTCAAATGATGGATTGATTTTCTATACGGATGATCATTATGATTCCTTTGAACAGCTTTATGCAAAGGAGGACGCTGCATGCAACGATTGATACTAGATGGAGAAAAATGTACGACGAAAGAAACAACTCATCATATTTTAAAAGAAGGTTTGGGGCTTCCAGATTATTATGGTGCGAATTTAGATGCCTTATGGGATGTTTTGACCAGTGATTTTTCTGAACGGATGATTGTCATTCGTCACCCAGAGTCAATTCTTAAAAATTTAGGTGGCTATGGAGTTTCTTTGCTCCGATTATTTGAAGAGTCAAAGCAAGAAAACAGTCACATTCATATTGTATATTCCTATCATTTTTAAAAGTGTGAAACAGGGACTCGTTTAATCGAATCTCTGTTTTTTTGTTGTTTCGTAGAGTTTGTGGCTCGTGAAATAATGGATAATAGGTTAAAATTAAGAGAGATAAAGAGGAGTGAGTGCAGATGTCAAAGAAAAAGAAGTCGTCATTTAAAGAAGAACCGTTGAAAGAAAAAAATAAGTATTCAAAAACAAGTAAAATATTCCTAGCAATTGGATTTATGCTATTCCTATTATTTGGTATTGTATTAGGTTATCTTAGTGATTATTATAAAGCATCTGACGAAGCATTAGCGGCATTGCAAACTACTCAAACGGTTGAAGTGTCAGGAGAAGATCCAATTATATTTAGACCTGAAAAACAACCAGAAGATGAAATTGGAATTATTTTTTATCCAGGTGGAAAAGTGGATGAAAAAGCTTACGCTCCTATCATGAAACAGTTAGCTAAAGAAGGGTATACAGTTTTTGTAGCCTCTGTTCCTTTCCATTTAGCAGTTTTTGATAGTAATGCTGCAGAAGGCATTATCGAAGATCATCCCGAAATAAAAGAATGGTATCTAGCAGGACATTCATTAGGTGGAGCAATGGCTGCAGCATACACAAATAAAACAACTCAACAAATCGAAGGGTTAATTTTATTAGCTGCCTATTCAGCAAATGACCTTTCTAGTCAAGAGCTTCCTGTGATCATTATTTATGGAAGTCATGATGAAGTTCTAGATGTAGAGAAGTTAAAAGAAAACCAAAAGAACCTTCCTCTAGGAGCTAAGGAATATGTGTTAGAAGGTGGTAATCACGCCTTGTTTGGAAATTATGGATTTCAAGAAGGTGATGGAGAAGCAACGATCTCTGCTTCTGAACAACAAGAAGAAACAGTGGAGCTAATCCATAGCTTTATCCATGAGAATAATAAGTAAGAGAAAGTGGGAGTGAAAAATGAGTATTGGATATGCATGTTTAGCTGTAGGGGTTTCTCATACTAAAATAAGTACGACCATCCAAAAAAATGCAACAGAAGACCGTTTAAAAGAACTGATTGCTTATAACCTTCATTCTTTAGAAAATATGATTGACTTTAATATTGAAAATGATATTTACTTGTATCGAATTAGTTCGGGGTTAATTCCTTTTGGTTCTAGTCCCGTAAACCAATTGGATTGGTCCTCTCTTTTTAAAAAAGATTTTGAAAGAATCGGTCAAAAAATTCGTACACATAAAATGCGTGTGTCCTTTCATCCGGGACAATATACTGTTTTAAATTCACCTACTGCATATGTAGTGAAACGAGCTATTAAAGATTTGGATTATCATGTCAAAGTATTGGAAGCTTTGGGAATGGATTCTTCTCATAAAATTATTCTTCATGTGGGAGGAGTATACGGAGATAAAGAGTTGGCTATTCAAAGATTTATTGATACCTATGAAACCTTGGAACAAAGAATCAAGGACCATCTGATTATTGAAAATGATGATCGCTTATATACCATTGAAGATGTTTTAAAAATTGCTGACCACTGTTCGATTCCAGTCGTTTATGATAACTTACACCATGCAATAAATTCATCTAGCCAAGAAGGAACAGATGCGTATTGGATTCAACAAGTAGCACGTACTTGGAAAGAAAAAGATGGACGACAAAAAATTCATTATTCACAACAAGCTTCCGAAAAAAGAACAGGTGCTCATACTGCAACTATTCATCTTGCACCGTTTTTAGAGTTCTATCAACAAGTTTCGGGTTCAGAAATAGATATTATGTTAGAGGTAAAGGATAAAAACCTTTCAGCCGTGAAATGTATTCTTGCTACCGAAGAGAATAGTAGTATTCGGAAACTAGAACAAGAATGGGCACGTTATAAATATGCCGTGTTAGAAAAGTCACCTGTGCTGTATCAAAAAGTACGAGAATTATTAAAAGACAAAAATCCCAAAATAGCTCTACCTTTTTATCAAATGATTGAAGAAATCTATTATTTGCCAGAAAATATAGGGTATTCTGAGAATGCTGCCTTGCATGTATGGGGGTATTTTAAAGATATCGCTACTGAAAACGAAGGACAAGTATTCCATAAAAAATTAGAAAAATTTCGAGAAGGTACCTTGTCGCTTGCTGCAATGAAACGATATCTATGGAAATTAGCTGAAAAATATCAAGTGAGTTACATTCTTCGTTCTCTTTATTTTTCATTTTAATAAATAATGAATTTTTATGTTCTCATAAAATGTGAAAAGGAATGGACAAGAATAATTTTTATTGCTATATTAGGATAGATATAGAGAAATTCTATGAGGAAGAGAGTATTTTTCTTTGGAGTTCCAAGCGAGTGGGGATGGTGGAAACCCATAACAAAGATGAAAAAGAAGCGCACTTCTAAAGAAAATGATCTGAATATATAAAAAGTAAGATCATTCGGGTCACCTCTCGTTAACAGGTAAAAGGACAATAAGGTTTTTATTGTCGAATGAGAGTGGTACCGCGAATGATCGTCTCTCTTTTGCATGTGCAAAAGGGGGCGTTTTTTTATTTGAAGAGGGAACCAATAAAAGATTAAAGTAGTTAATAAAAAAGGAGAACGAAAATGGATTATAAAAAAATAGTTGCAACAGAGATTCATCGTCATACAGGAGAGCATTTGTCAGTAGAACAAATTACAAACTTATTGGAAAATCCAAAACACTCTGGATATGGAGACGTTGCTTTTCCTGCTTTTTCTTTATCAAAAGTTTTCCGTAAAGCACCTCAAGCAATCGCTTCAGAATTAGCAGAAAAAATTGAAAATGACTATATCGAAAAAGTAGAGCCAGTAGGTCCCTACTTAAATATCTTTTTAAATAAAGAAGCGGTCAGTAGAGATGTCCTTCATGAAATTGCATCACAAAAAGATACTTTTGGTGATTTGGCGATAGGGAACAACCAAAATATTCCGATTGATATGTCTTCACCAAATATTGCTAAACCTATTTCAATGGGTCATTTGCGTTCCACTGTCATCGGAAACGCGCTAGCAAATATTGTTGAAAAAGTAGGTTTCCACCCTGTTAAAATCAATCATTTGGGAGACTGGGGTACTCAATTCGGAAAGCTTATTGTTGGGTATAAAAAATGGGGTAGTGAAGTTGAAGTTCGAAAAAATCCGATTGCAGAGCTTTTAAAACTTTATGTACGATTCCATGAAGAAGCAGAAAGCAATTTGGATTTAGAAGATGAAGCTCGCGCCTGGTTTAAAAAATTAGAGGATGGCGACCAAGAAGCTCAAAATTTATGGGAATGGTTCCGAAATGAATCCTTAAAAGAATTTATGAAAATTTATGAGATGCTAGATATTACCTTTGATTCCTTTAATGGAGAAGCCTTCTATAACGACAAAATGGGTGAAGTAGTAGAACTCTTAGAAGCGAAAAATCTTTTAACATCAGATCAAGGGGCAACCATTGTTGATTTAGAAGAATATGGCTTGAATCCAGCTTTGATTAAGAAAAAAGATGGTGCTACTCTTTATATTACAAGAGACTTGGCCGCAGCTATTTATCGTCAACGTACGTATAACTTTGCACAGTCCTTATATGTTGTTGGGAATGAACAATCTAACCATTTCAAACAATTAAAAGCAGTATTGAAAGAATTAGGGTTAGAGTGGGCAGAAAATATGCACCACATTCCTTTTGGTCTCATTACCCAAGGAGGTAAAAAATTATCCACTCGTAAAGGGAAAATTATTTTGCTAGAAGAAGTGTTGAATGAAGCAACCGAACTAGCTATAGAACAAATTAATGAGAAAAATCCAACCTTAGAAAATAAAGAAGAAGTTGCCAAACAAGTTGGAATCGGAGCGGTTGTGTTCCATGACTTGAAAAATGATCGCCTAAATAATTTTGACTTTGTTTTAAAAGAAGTCGTTCAATTTGAAGGAGAAACGGGTCCTTATGTTCAGTATACGAATGCACGAGCATTAAGCATCTTGCGTAAGGCTTCAAAAGAGTTGGATTTGGATGCAGAACTAAGTTTGAGTGATGATTATGCATGGGATACAATCAAGTTGATTAATAGTTTCCCGGATGTAATTTTACATGCTTATGAAAAATTTGAACCGTCTGTAATTGCAAAATATTCTTTACAATTATCTCAATCTTTCAATAAATATTATGGAAATTCTAGAATTTTACAAGATGATGAAGAGTTAAATGCTCGTCTTGTGCTAGTAAAAGCAACTACCATTATTTTACAAGAAAGTTTACGTTTACTAGGCGTGAAAGCTCCAGAAAAAATGTAAAATTAAAAATGACTGATTCTTATTTAGAGAGTCAGTCATTTTTTTGGTTTACCAGTAGAATTCTAAGTCATAATGGTTAGTAGGGGGTTCCGAATATTTGAGTGATGTATAAAATTTCTCCATCAAAATAAACACCTATTCCAATTTCTCGGTACTCTAGCTTGATTAAGTTTTCATAATGGCCAGGGCTTTCTACCCAGCCATTAAAAAGAAATTCTGCCATTTTTTCATCTTCCAAGTGATGGGTAGCCATCGCTAAGTTTTCTCCGGCAATGGTATAGGTATAATTTAGACCGTTCTCATTTAAGGTAGTATAGAAATCTCTACCATCAGGGCGAGTATGAGAAAAGCTACGTTCTGTTTCTTCTGCGCGTATATGAGCAGCTTGCTCTAACTGCTCATTTGAAGAAAGAGGTTCTAGGGATTGTTCTATTCGTAAATCATTTGTTAGTTGTAGAATACGGGCACGAATTAAATCTTCCTCAATGGATTCTGGTAAGGGACGATAATCTTCATTAGGGATCATGGTAGAAGTGGGAATCTTTTCTGGAGAAGAATGAATTTCATTTTCTGATTGACTGGGTAGATTTGTTTGTAGAGAAAGAGAACCTTCCTTTACTTTTTCAGTGAATAAGGTGATGTCTTTGCTCATACGAGGAAGGAGTACGGTTTCTATCCAACCAGATTGAATAACGAAGTACCCAACTAGAAAGAGAACCATTAATTTTATAAAGTTTTTCAGGATTTTTTTCAAATGATTTTCACCTCTCTTTTTTTCAATTATTTCACTGCATTATAGCAAAGAAGCGAGTGGGTTAAAAGGAGATAGGACTACATGGGGCCAAACAGTAGTGAACGTATGAAGAATATGCTATGATTTTTATAGCAGTATATCGTTCAAAAATAAAAGGAGAGGAATAAAAATGCCGAGAATTAGTGATTTCCAAGTGATTGAAAGAGGACCACAAGCTACTCTAACGATCTATTCCGATGTTGAACTCAAACAGATCCATTCAGAAATATTTGAATCTCATAAAAAAGTCGCAGCTTATATCCAACAACTCGATATGAAACCATCAGGCCCTTTCTTTGTAATCTATCACGAATTTTCAAAAAAGAGTGTAAAAATGGAAGCTGGATTTCCTGTAAGGATGGAAAGAACTGGTAAAGAAGATATTCAACCGAGCCACCTAACAAGTGGTTTATTTCTTACAGCACTTCACTTGGGGCCTCATCAGGAGATTCCAAAAATATATACAGAAATGAATCAATGGTTGGAGCAAAATCATTTTAAGACAACAGGTGTTTCTGAAGAAATTTACTATAATCAAGAAAATAGTCGTGTGAAAGAAAACCAGTTAGTCTCCATGGTATTGATTCCGATTGAAAAATTAGAAACTTAAAAAGGAAAAGAAAGGTACGACTCTATGGATAAATTTAAAAAACCACAAGAAAACAAAATGGGAACGATGCCGATTAATCGTCTTTTAATCAGTATGTCTGTTCCAATGATGATTTCGATGCTGGTACAAGCATTATATAATATTGTAGACAGTATTTTCGTTGCTCAAATCGACGAGAAGGCTCTGACAGGTGTTTCGCTAGCCTTTCCGGTGCAAAGCTTGATGATCGCGATTGCGGTCGGTTCAGGGGTAGGAATTAACGCTTTAGTGTCTCGACGTTTGGGAGAAAAACGTTTTGAAGAGGCAAATCAAACCGCGGAAAATGGAATTTTTCTAAATATGCTTCACTATCTTTTATTTGCAGGATTAGCTATTCTTTTTATGAAGCAGTTTTTTCTTTCTCAAACGAATGATCCCGAAATCATTCGCCATGGACAAGAATATTTGTATGTCATTTCTTTTTTTGGTTTAGGTAAGTTCTTACAAATTACTTTTGAACGTCTGCTCCAATCGACTGGATTATCATTTTATTCAATGATTTCTCAAGGTGCCGGTGCAGTTATTAATATTATTATGGACCCTATTCTAATTTTTGGATTACTTGGTTTACCCGCAATGGGGACAAAAGGAGCAGCAATTGCTACCGTAATTGGCCAAAGTATCGCGGCTAGTTTAGGACTGTACTTCAATTTAAAATATAACAAAGAATTACAATTTTCATTAAAAAAATTCCAGCCACGACTTCAAATTTTGAAAGACATCTATGCGATTGGAATTCCTTCCATTCTAATGATGTCACTTGCTTCATTCTTGAATTTAGCAATGAATAATATTTTGATTGCATTCACTCCAACTGCAACAGCAGTCTTTGGAATTTATTTCCGTCTGCAGAGTTTCGTATTCATGCCAATTTTTGGAATGAATAATGGAATGGTTCCTATCATCGGTTATAATTATGGAGCGAGAAAAGCAGATCGAATTAAAGAAGTACTGCGACTAGGAGTGAAGTATGCTTTAAGTATCATGTTTATTGGAACGATTCTTTTCCAGTTATTCCCAGAACAGTTATTGAGTATGTTTAACGCTTCTCCAGAAATGCTGAAAATTGGAATTCCTGCCATGCGAATCATCAGTACACATTTTATTATGGCAGGGTTTACGATTGTGATGAGTTCAAGTTTCCAAGCGTTTGGATTAGGGAAGTATAGTCTAATTATTTCTCTTATCCGACAAGTGATTGTTCTATTGCCTGTTGCATATTTTATGGCTCAAACCGGAGATTTGAATCTGGTCTGGTGGGCCTATCCGATTTCCGAAGCAGTTTCAGTAATCGTCTGTCTCTTCTTCTTACGTGTGGTTACTAAAAATATAATTAATCGATTGGATGACAGTGATGGTCATCAGGGAGAAAAAAGAAAAATGAAAGAATCAAACCAACAAGTGATTAAAGCTGAAAAATAGTAATCATACAGAGGCCGCCTCATTTGAGAGCGGTTTTTTTCTTTTCATAAAAGGAAAGCACTTTAAAAAATATCTATAAAAGCACATATAGGGTTCTCAGTAGCGAAAACAGATGGTTTGGGCTATGATAAAAAGAAAAGCGGAGGGGATTAAATGAATCAAGATAAGTGGATTTCCATGCTCTCTTCTGTTGAAGGAATTGATGCAATCGTAATCGGCGGATCTCAAAGTCGTGGAGAAGCAGACAAAGAGTCAGATACGGATATTGGAGTGTATTACAATGACCAGATTGATTGGAAAGAACTCGAAAATACGTTAAGAGTATTGATGGATGAGACGAGCTTATCAGAAAAGATTCTCTATCTACCTGGAGAATGGGGACCATGGGTAAATGGTGGCTCTGGATTACGAGTAGATGGAAAATCTTATGATGTTATTCTTCGAGAAACCAAAAGAGTAGCCTCCGTTATTCAAGAGGTCCTTGCTGGAGAAATTACAGTAGACTACCAGACTGGTCATCCATTTGGCTTTGTAAATGCAATCTATGTAGCAGAAGTATATTATGCAATTCTATTATGGGAGACAGATTCCCGCCCGCTTACTTGTTTAAAAGAAAATGTAACGGATTCTCTCCCACCTAATATGAAAGAATCTCTTATTGAACGTTTTATGTTTGAAGCTGAATTTTCGATGCAAAGTGGCCATCAAGCAGCTTTTAGAGGAGATTTACATTATATCATGGGCTGTTTTTTTAGAACGGTAACCTGTTGGAATCAGGTTCTATATGCACTAAATGATACGTACTTTATGAATGAAAAAGGAAGCATAACAACTGCTAGAAACTTCCCAATAGCACCACGTGAGTATCAAGTTCGTGTCAATCAAGCCTATTTCTATTTAGCTGAACATCGACCTGCACTAGGATTTCAAGAATTCGAAATGCTTCATGAAGAAATCATCCACCTTGTTCAGAAATATCGTTTACGTAGAAAGGAAGAAAAGAATGACTAAAAAAGGAACCATAACGGTTAAAGGAAAAGGGTTTGCAAGTGCCCCACCTGATACGATAGAAGTTGCGATAGAACTCTCAGCGACAAAAGATACGTATGAAGAAGCAATGAACGATTCTAGTAATCGACTAGAAGGGATTCGTACTGCCTTACGTCCTCATCATTTTAATAAAGAAGATCTAAAAACAGCACATTTTCATATTGATACCGAATATGATTATCCAGAAAATAAGGATGGAGTCCAACAACGTCGACTCGTAGGGTATCGATATATACATAAATTATATTTTGAGTTTCAGAATGATAGCGAATTTTTAGGTGAGGTTCTTGAATCACTATCAAAATCAGAAATGAATCCTGATTTTTCAGTACGCTTTAAATTAAAAGATCAAACAAAGATTAAAAAAATAATGCTAGAAGAAGCTGTTCATGATGCTAGAGATAAAGCCCTCATTCTTACCAAAGCTAGCGGAGTAAAGTTGGATCGTATTGAGTCCATTCAATATGATTGGAGTGAAATAGAACTTTATTCTTCAAATTTCCTTCAAGATACACAAATGATGAGAGCATCAAGTTCTGTAATGGATATACAGCCAGAGGATATAGAAAATAGTGAAACGGTTTCCATTACGTGGAATTTAGCAAACGAATAATTTTTTTAAAAATCATGAAGTTTTGATTTGCTACTTGATGAGATTTGTTTTAAGATAGCTATTAACAAATAAAAGAATAACGTTCGATTTTGGAAGAGGTCGCGAAAAACAAGAGTAGAATTTCATTCGAAAGGGTTTTTCGCCGAAATACAGAAAATAATCTGTGTTGGGGTCAGTCTAAATAAGACTGATGCTGCCAGAATGTCTTGCCCAAAGACATTCAAGGAGTGCTTCCAAAGTTGAGGGCAGAAGGAAGCTCCACGATGAACCTTTTGCTCATCGTGGAGTTTTTGTGTACTCTTTTTTCGAAAAAACGTTGTTTCAAAAATAGAAAAGGCGGATTAGATATGAATAAAAAAAGAAATAAAGGGTTTCAGATGCCCCATACATATGTACTATTGATTTCAGTTATGATTATTATGGCAATTCTTACTTGGATTATTCCAGCAGGGCAATTCGAAGTGATAAAAGAAGGAACAAGAACGGTTGTTGTTCCTAATTCGTGGCACGCCGTAGAGTCTAGTCCCCAAGGTTTTTTTGAAATAATTAACTCAATCCCAAAAGGATTGGTTGAATCTGCAAGTATTTCAATTTTTATCTTTTTAATTGGTGGAGCATTTATGGTGATTAATGAAACAGGAATGGTAGCCGCATTTATTTTTAAAATAGCTAAACTTCTAAAAGGACGAGAAAGTTTAGTGATTCCAGTGTTTATTTTGATTTTTGGAATTACAGGAGCTACATTAGGCTTCTCAGAAGAAACAATTGTCTTTATTGCAATGGGGGTCTCACTAGCCATTGCTTTAGGATACGATGCAATCGTCGGAATGAGTATGATCGCACTAGGTGCAGCGATTGGATTTAGTGCTGGATTTCTAAATCCATTTACAGTTGGAATTGCACAAGGGATTGCTGAATTACCAACGTTTTCTGGAATGGGTTTACGGATTGTTATGTTTTTTGTTCTTTGGATTGTAACATCCATTTATGTCATGATTTATGCGAATAAAATAAAAAAAGATCCGACAAAAAGTTTTATGTACTCTCCTTATGATACAAAACGAACACAAGAGAAACTTGAAGAAGTTCAAATGAATAAACGTCATGTGGCTGTAGGAATTATTTTTGCAGCTGGAATGATTCTAATCGCGTATGGTGTTATTCAATACGGTTGGTTTGTTCAAGAAATTGGTGCCATTTTTATGGCAACTGGAATTATTGCGGGTTTTGTATATGGATATGGACCTTCTAAAATTGCTGAATTATTTGTTTTAGGTGCAAAAGACATGATTTTTGCTGCCCTAATCGTAGGGGTTGCTCGTTCCATTGTCATTGTGATGGAAGATGGAATGATTATCGATACAATTGTAAATTTCCTTGCAGGTAGCGTTCAAATTTTACCTGGTGCAGTTGCCTCTGTTGCTATGTATATAATCCAAATTATTATTAATTTTGTTATTCCGTCTGGAAGTGGACAAGCAGCAGCTACAATGCCAATTATGGTACCTCTCGCAGATGCAATTGGAATCACACGTCAAACATCAGTTTTGGCGTACCAACTAGGTAGTGGCTTTATGGATTCGATTATGATCACAAGTGGTGTGCTAATGGCGCAGCTTTCTGTAGCCAGAATTCCTTATACGAAATGGGTAAGATATTTAGCTCCACTTATGTTAATTTGGCTATTAATTGGAATGGCATTCCTACTGTATGCTTATAATATCGGTTATGGTCCATTCTAATAGTCTACTAAAAAAAGGCTTTCTTTTGACGGATATACTTTCCAGTGGTAAATTTAAGGGAAGAAATCAATAGAAGTTAAGAGAAAAGGAGCGGTCACAATGAGTGATTTTAAGTATGAAATAGTAGCCCATATTGGAGTGTTAAGTACTTCAGAAAAAGGGTGGACAAAAGAATTGAATGTGATTAAGTGGAATGATAATGAACCCAAGTACGATATTCGTGAATGGAATCCTGATCATACTAAAATGGGAAAAGGCATTACCATGAATGAAGAAGAGATTGGTCAACTCCGTTTATTCATTATTAATTAAGAAAAAAGATTTTTATATCGATAAATGTATAAAATAATAGACAACGAGGTAGCACTTTATATCATTAAAGTGTTATTTCGTTTGTTTTAATAGAAATATCTAAAAATCGTTGTCTAGTATTAGTCAAAAAGGAAGCATCTTATGATATGATTTAACTAACAGAACAAATCAATACATTAAAATTTAAAGAGTATTCGTCAAAAAACGGATGAAAGGAGAGCCATGTAATGATTACGACTAGTAGTATTTACGAAACGATTCTAAAAGAAAAAGAAGAAGATCCAAATTTACCTTATTCATTTCAGAATCCACAAGTTTCTGGAAGAGAAGATACGCTATTTGTATTGCTTACGGAAGGAATCCCTTTTAGTAGAAAGGAAGATTTAGCCTGTGAGTGTTGTGTACTATTAGAAAATCTTTTACAAAAAGAGGAAGATTTTCAAAATGATTCAGAAATCACTGAATTTCTAACTGAGAATCCCTTACGGCTATTCTTCATTGAACTCCGAGAACGACTGCGAGTGCTTTTAGAACACCAAACTTTTAATGAAAAAAAACTCCACACTTTTGCCATGGATCTAGTACGGAAAAGTTTGCATCCTGAAGAAGTGAAATTAGGTATTATTATTTTAGGTTTTTTTCCTAATGATTTAACCCAGCAGATATTCAAAACGTTGGGTTATCATAGTGATTTTACAATATATGTTGCAGAAAGTTTACGGCACTCTTATTTTTCACAAAATAAATTTATTTTTGACTTAGCTCAACATACGATTGGATATGGGAAGTTAGCAGCACTTTTTCTTCTTCGACCTGTAACGGAAGAGCAAAAAGGATGGGTAATAAAAGAAGGGATCAAAAGCTATTTTCTTTCAAATATATACTCTAGCCTTTCCTTTCAAAAAACGGATATTCGTGAATATTTGTTTGATGTAGAAATTACTGAAAACAATTATAGTGATTTAATGTATTTTTTAGCCTATCGAGAAGTCAATGATCTAGAATCTATTTCAGATAAAATGCTAACGTTTATGGAAAAAATTGTTGAAAAAAAGAATTCGCAATCTCGTTCATTGATCAAGCAGGAATGGTTATGATTTGGCATCAAATTATTGATAATTGGAAACAAGATTACCAAGATTTAGATCAAGACTCTGAAGATAAAGAAGAAATTAGTGAGTATTGGGAACTTCGTTTTAAACGTTATGAAGAAATTATTCGCTCGATTGAAATTTTCTTAAACAAACCAAAATGGAACTTAATTAGTAACAAGGAGTTAGCAAATCCTACTGAATCAGATTATCTGATTGTTACCGTCTTACAGTTTATGGAAATGACCCCGGAAATAAATATCTTTATTCCCATTTTAAGAAGAAACCCCTTAGGATTGCATCTATTGGACTTCTTTCTCATCAATCACCCCAATACCTACTTTATGAAGGTTTGTGATTATCTAAAACAATTGTTAAATAAAGAACTCTTTACTTTGACTTTAGAGTTTGACGAGGAAGAATTACCTGAAACACATGATTTATTTCGTGTGAACATGTGGTTAGAAACACTCTTTGAACTGATGATTGAGAAGGATTTATATGACGAAGAATGGCTATTAAAAGGGATTCATTACTACCAACCTAAAATACGTAGAATAGCATTACAAGGACTAAAGAAAAATCGTGAGAAATGGAATGAAAAAGTTTTAGGAGAATTGGAAGCTTTAACGAAGCTAGAAAAAAATAGAAAAAACTCCAATTTATTGCGTTTTTTACTAGATCCAGAAGCGGAAGCAGAAAAAGAACGGAAATTTTTAAAAGTAGAAAATCCAGTGATCAAAAAAAGTAGCGCAGATAGAAAGTTATTAGATACGTACATTACAGGCGCCCATCAACATGATTTATCCGTCATTGATGTCTTAATTAGAAAAGGGAGCCTTCTACAATTGGTACGCGATAAAGATCACGAGCTCGATCGTCATGCAATTGCGGTAACGTTGGAGAACGGCTATCTATTAGGATATATTCCCCGTATAGATAATCGGGTACTTGCCAATCTTTTAGAAAATAATGATATCTTGTATGCCATAATGACTAGTGAGGATATTTATGAAGCAGATCCGCGTATTACGATTATGCTGAGGCAAAGAGGGGAAAGGCCACCTCAGAAAGAAAAAATTTCTAGCAAAAATATTGTACAATTTCCTCAAAGTAAAATATCTAAAAAATAAAAAAGAAATGATATCCTTTTATTGAAAATTATAGTGACCCCAAAAAGTTAGACTTTTTTGCAGAGTAGATTATTCTACTCTGTTTTTTATGCGCTTTGTTTTAAAGAAGGTGATGATAATCGGTATTCAATTGGACTTAACCAATTAAGTTTCTCCTTCATTCGATCGTTATTGTAATAATTAATGAAGATCACTATTGCTTTCTTTAATTCCCCGTAACTTTTATAAATACGTCCATGATACATTTCCTGTTTCAATATACTAAAGAAGTTCTCCATTGGACTGTTATCGAAGCAGTTTCCCTTACGGGACATACTTTGGAAAATGTTGTTGTCTTCTAATTCTACACCATAGGCCTTCATTTGATACGCCCAGCCCTGATCTGAATGGAACGTTCGTCTATATTTACACGTTCTCGAAGCCTGGATAGCGTCATTTAAAGCTGCTATAATGCTTTCGCCATTGGGTTGTTTAGTCACTTTAAAACTAATGATCTCGCGATTAAATAAATCCATAAATGGATCGAGGTATAACTTTTTAATTTGCAAACGACCTGATTCGTCTTTCTCATAATATTTAAACTCCGTCGTGTCCGTAGTGATTTTTTGATAAGGGATAGAGGAGTTAAACCGTCTATTTATACGATTAGGAGCTAGAACTCCGACGTTACCTTTATAAGAACTGTATTTTCGTGATTTTCGAGAATAAGATTTAACGCGGATATCAAGTTCAACCATGAGTCGTTGAAGCTTTTTATGATTGATTTCAACACCATACTTAAGTAACTCTTTTTTCATACGTCGGTACCCATAATCAGCGTGCTGCTTTCTTATAGTCATCATCACTTCTTTGATTTCTTTATCTGGGTCTTCTCGATCAAAACGTTTTTGCCAGTACATATACGTTGATTTAGGAAATTTTACGACCTCAAGAATGTCTTTTAATTTGAATCGTCCTCGGAGGGTGTGAATGACTCTTGAGATTTGTTCGTTGCTTTGTGCGATTCCTCGCTCCGCAACCTCCTGAGTTCTTTTAAAAAGGCGTTCTCTATTTCTAAACGATGGACTTGTTTTTTCAACTCTTCAATATGGGGTTCTTGAGACCCGTTGGTCTCACGAGACTCTTGGTCTTTAGAATGTTGATCTGGAGTCATTTTAGGCGGTCTTCCTTTCGCTTTAGAAAGGCCTTCCATACCTTCGCTATGAAAGACTTGAACCCATCTTGCCAAGAGACTGGGATTATTAATTTCAAGTTCTATAGCGAGATTCTGATAGGACATTTCTGTAGTTAAATATAACTCTACCGCATTTACCTTGAATTGAACAGAATAACTCTTATTTTGACGACTACGTTTTAAACTATCCTTTCCCATTGCTTTATAGCTATTCACCCATTTTTTAACAGTTGAATCAGACGTAACACCATATTTATTGGCGAGGTAATAATATCCCCCTTTGCCATTCATATAATCTTCAACGATTTTTAATTTCAACTCGTAACTATATTTAGCCATAAAAATACCCCCAAAAGATAGATTTTTAAGGTCTAACTTTCGGGGGTCGGCTCAAAGGGATCATTTCTTTTTTATTATTCAAATTGATTTAAGTAGAAGATTCCGATTGTTCCCATTCCAGTGTGAGCAGAAATGACTGCTCCGATAGGATAATCAATAATTTCTGCTGGTTTCATATTTTGAGTAATATATTCTTTCATTTCTTGGACGATTTCATGATCATTTGTATGAACAATCAAAATGGTTTGTTCTTTTATTTGATCGGCTTCTTTTTCAAGACGTTCATACATTCGATTCAATACCCTTTTACGACCCCGGAATTTCTCTTGTGGAACCAATTTTCCATCTACTACTTGCAAAAGAGGGTGAATATTGAGTAAAGAACCTAAGAAGGCACCAGATTTCGAAAGACGCCCACCTTCTGCTAAATAATTTAAATCTTGGACCGTAAAAAGTGAAACCGTATGATCAATCATGAACCGTACTCGTTCTTCAATTTCATCTATAGAAAAGCCATTTTCTAGCATTTCAATGGCTTCTCGTGCCATCAGAGCAATCCCTAAAGAAGCATTCTGTGAATCGATAATCCGTAAATCCCATTTCGGGAATTCCTCTTTAACTTGATTATAAGCAATCATTGCTGTTTGATACGTCCCAGATAATTCAGAAGAAAGAGTAATATAAATGCTGTTCTCACTTTTCATAGCTAATTTATGAAAACATGTATAAAATTTTTCTAAAGATACTTGACTGGTACGAGGGTGCTTTCCTTCTTTAATGAAATCATAGATTTTTTCATTCGTAATTTCATACATATCTGTATATTCCTGATCGCCCATAATAACAAATAAAGGTAAAACTTCAACTTGATTTTCTTCAAGATAGGATAAAGGTAAATCACAAGCACTATCGACAATAATCTTCATTCATTTTCCTCCTCCAAAATATTTGGAATGAATATCTTATTTCAGTATATCATTTTTAAACAAACAAAAAAATGTTTTGGAGGACCAGAAGATGATTATCCTTTTTTTACTTCTGCAAAGGTGGCTAAGATACTATGTGCTACTTTTTCAGGTATACCTAGTTTTTTGAAATCATCTATGGAAGCTTCACGTATATTTTTTAATGTTCTAAATTCTTTCAACACTTTTGTACGTGTTTTTGGTCCCACTCCATTAATTTGATCCAGTTGAGAAGAAAAGCTGTTTTTCCCTCGTATTTGTCGATGGAAAGTAATGGCAAAGCGGTGAACTTCTTCCTGGATTCGTTGTACCAAATGAAAAGCTTGGCTATTTGGACTTAATTTGATGATTTCGTATTCATCACCAAATAAAAGAGAAGCTGTTTTGTGTTTACTATCTTTAACCATTCCCACTACAGGAATATCTAGTCCTAATTCGTCTTCAAGCACTTCTTTAGCCGCACGAATTTGAATTTTTCCACCATCCATTAAAATTAAATCAGGAAGAGGGCGACTTTCTCGCAATAAACGGGTATATCTTCTGCGAATGACTTCTTGAGTTGTCGCAAATTCATTACTTCCTTCAACCGTTTTAATTTTAAATTTACGATAAGAACTGGGGTCTTGTTTTCCATCTCGATAGACTACCATAGCAGAAACGGGGTTCGTTCCCATTATGTTCGAGTGGTCAAAGGCTTCGATCGTTTCAATATATTCACTTCCCAAAGCTTCAGAAAGTTCTTGAATAGCTCCAATCGTTTTTTTCTTATCTCGTTCAATCATCATAAATTTTTCGTTTAAAGCTAATTCACTGTTTGTAATCGCTAATTCTAAGATACTCTTCTTGCTTCCTCTTTTAGGAACGTGTACTTTTGTATTCAAAGTTTCAGTAAGTAAATCTGTGTCTACACCTTCAGAAACCAAAATTTCTTTCGGTAGAATATGGTTTTGTTCTTGATAAAATTGAACGATAAAAGATACTAACTCTTCTTCCGGAATACCATAACAAGGAAAAAGGGCAGCTTCCCGTTTAATAATTGTAGATTGTCGTAAAAGAAAGACTTGGATACTCATCCAACTCTTATCCATATGAAATGCAAATACATCTCGGTTTGTGTAGTCCCGTGACATAATATTTTGTTTTTCGACAGTCGTTTCAATGTAATGAATTTGATCCCGATAGTCGGCCGCCAATTCAAAATCTAACTCATCCGCAGCATGTTTCATTTTATGGACGAGGTCATTTTTAATATCTTTTACTTCACCATTTAAGAAGCGAGAGATTTTTTTGATTTGCTCTTGATATTCTTCAGAAGTTACTTCATGATCGCAACAACCAATGCATTGTCCCATGGAATAGTAAAGACAAGCTCTTTTTTGATTTTTAGCACATTTTCGTAATGGATACACCTTTTGAATAAATTGTTGAGTCTCCGTAGCGGCATAAACGTGAGGATACGGTCCAAAATAAATACCACCATCTTCTTCTACATAAGAAGAGATGATTAGTTGCGGGTCTTTCTCATTCGTAATTTTTAAATAAGGATACATCGTTCCTTGCTTTAATTTGATGTTATAGTGCGGTTGATATTGTCTAATTAAGCTGATTTCAAGTAGCAAAGATTCTTTGTCGGTAGACGTAACGATAAACTCAAAATGATCGATATCGGCAACTAGTAGGGCAGTTTTTCCTTCATGCTTTCCATGAAAATAAGACTTTACGCGATTTCGTAAATTCTTTGCTTTCCCGATATAAATGATTTCATTTTCTTTATTCTTCATAATATAACAGCCAGGTAAGTCTGGCAGCAGCGCTAATTTGTTTTCAATTTGTTCTCTGCTCATTTTGTTCATCCTTTATATCACTGGTATCAATTATTATATCACAGAACCAAACATTCGTTCAGTAGAAGGATTAAGGATCACAAACCAGTTTTAGCTACTAAAATAGGTTTTCTTTTTCTGAAAAACAGAGTAATCAGTGAAAGGATATGCTATGCTTTGAAGAAAGAAATCGTAAAAAGAGAGGAGAACCTATGATTACTATTACTGATATAGCGAATAAAGCTGGGGTAGCAAAAAGTACAGTATCTCGCTATTTAAATGGTGGGTCTGTTAGTCCAAAAACTAAAATGAAAATTGAGAAAATTATCAAAGAAACAGGGTATAAACCAAATCCTTTCGCTCAAAGCTTAAAGGCACGTCGTACTAATTTAATTGGTACGATTATCCCACGGTTAGATTCTTATTCAACAAATGAAGCTCTTACAGCTATAGATGAGGAATTAAGAAAAAAGAACCGACAACATATGATTACGAATAGTAACCAAGATCCACTCATTGAAGTAGAGAATATCTATACACTTGCAAAACAAAAAGTAGATGGAATATTATTATTCGCTGGGGCAATTACCGATGCTCATCGTGTTGCTTTTCAAAAAATAGATATTCCTATAGTAGTCTTGGGACAATCCGTGGATGGACGAGCCTGTATTATTCATAATGATGAACAAGCAGGCTATGAAATGGGTAGCTATATAAGAGAGTTAGGACATGAACGAATCTTACTTCTAACGGTTACAGAAGCGGATATTGCTATCGGTCAAAGAAGAAAAAAGGGGATTATCCGTGCTTTACAAGAAAATTCAAATTGCACTTGGACAAGCCATGAGACTTCCTTTGTTTTTGATGAAGCGTACGAGGATTGTAAAAAAATTATTCAGAAAACGGATGCGACGGCAATTATCTGTTTGACAGACACAATCGCTTTAGCTGCTATGAAAGCCATCCATGAATTAGGTCTAAAAATTCCAAATGATTTTTCTTTAAGTGGTTTTGGAGGATACGCCGCAGGACAAATTGTGACTCCACCGATTACCACCGTTCACTATCCATATAAAAAATTAGGGAAACTAGCAGTTCAAACTTTATTACAGTCTATGGATGGAGGAGAAGTTCCTGAGCTTCAAGTCCTCTCTAACTCATTACATATTCAAGAGTCAACCTCAGGGTATCATCAACAATTAGATGCTTAAGAAAATAAATCTGCTCCTTTTATTTATTAAGGAGCAGATTTATTTTTATTTAAAAAAACAAGAGTTTTATAATTCACTCTAGACAAATAGAACCGGTTCCAATATAATGGGTTTAGAAATCGTTTACAACGAATCAAAAGGAGAGAGAAATATGTCAGAAAATAAAAGAATTGCTCGTGAGATTATTGAAGCAGTAGGAAGCCAAGACAATATTGAATCCATCGCCCACTGTGCTACTCGCCTTAGAATCATGGTGAAAGACAAAGAAAAAATTGATGAAGAGAAAATGGAAGGAATTGACAAAGTAAAAGGTGCTTTCTTCAATGCAGGGCAATATCAAATTATTTTAGGTACCGGTACCGTTAATAAGATATATGCAGAAGCAATTAATCTAGGAATGCCTGAAACGTCAACTTCTAATCAAAAACAAGAAGCTGGAAAAAAGGGAAATCCATTCCAACGTGCCATTCGTACTTTTGGTGATGTATTTGTTCCCATTATTCCTGTTCTCGTTGCAACTGGATTATTTATGGGATTACGTGGACTTCTTACACAAGATGATATTCTAGCATTAGTCGGACTTAGTTCTGCTAGTATCAGTGAAAACTTTATATTGTATACACAAGTATTAACTGACACAGCTTTTGCATTCCTTCCTGCGTTAGTAGCATGGTCTAGTTTCCGTGTTTTTGGTGGCTCTCCCGTCATCGGAATTGTATTAGGTTTGATGTTAGTGAATCCAGCCTTGCCAAATGCTTATGAAGTTGCTGCAGGGGATGCAAGTGCGATCATGATGTTTGGGTTTATTCCAGTAGTTGGATACCAAGGAACGGTTTTACCAGCCTTTATCGCAGGATTTTTAGGAGCTAAATTAGAGAAATTAATTCGCAAAAAAGTTCCAGAGTATCTTGATTTATTAGTTACACCCTTTGCCACTTTATTACTAATGAGCGTTATTTCTCTATTCTTCATCGGACCAATTTTTCACTCATTAGAACTAGTTTTATTAGATGCAACAGTGTGGGTATTGCAATTACCATTTGGTTTGGCTGGAATTGTTATAGGTGGCTTAAATCAATTAATTGTCATTACCGGAATTCATCATATTTTCAATTTCTTAGAAATTCAATTACTAGCCAATAACGGTGTAAATCCTTATAATGCCATTATTACAGCCAGTGTTGCTGCACAAGGTGGGGCTACATTAGCAGTTGCAATGAAAACAAAATCGAAAAAATTAAAAGCTTTAGCATATCCTTCTACACTTTCTGCTCTATTAGGTATTACCGAACCAGCTATTTTCGGGGTAAATCTTCGTTATGTTAAACCATTTATCTTTGGTCTAGTCGGTGGTGCAGTTGGTGGATTTTTGAGTTCCATTCTTGGTTTAGAAGCAACGGGAATGTCATTAACGGTAATTCCTGGAGCGTTATTATACTTGAATAGTCAGATTTGGATCTATTTGTTAGTAAATATCGTTGCTATGGCAGTAGCGTTTACGTTAACCTATCTCTTTGGTTTTACTGACAAAGCTCGTGAAGAAATTGAAGGGAAATAAATAAGAGGCTAATAAAGGAGAAACAATGATAAACAAAAAAGAAAATAGATTACAGTTTCATATTGTTCCCCCACATGGACTATTAAATGATCCGAATGGATTATCTTATTTTAATGGAAAACATCATGTATTCTACCAGTGGAATCAAAATGGGACGACTCATCAAAATAAAAGTTGGGGACATGTGAGTAGTGAAGACTTTATCAAATGGGAAACTCATCCACCTGCTTTAGAGCCAGGTGATTGGTTTGATAAAGATGGCTGTTATTCAGGAAGTGCAGTAATTGATCAAGAAAAGATGTATCTATTTTATACAGGAAACGTTCGAAATGAACGAGGTGAAAGAGAAAGCTATCAGTGTCTCGCAACGTCTGAAGATGGTATCCATTTTATTAAACAAGGTCCTATTCTGGAACAACCAAAAGGGTACACAGCTCATGTTCGTGATCCAAAAGTATGGCAAGATGAAACTGGATTATGGAACATGGTATTAGGTGCACAAACCCTAAAAGAAAAGGGTACTGCATTATTATATCAATCAAACAATTTAATAGATTGGAACCTAGTGAAAGATATCGGTGAAACCCTACCTTCAATGGGATATATGTGGGAATGTCCGGATTTCATTACGCTTGAAGACGATCAAGTATTCTTATACTGTCCACAAGGATCCGAAATAGATCGTCAACCAAATGAAAATTTATATCAATCAGGATATATAATCAGAAATGTATTGGAAGATGATACATGTAAACAACAAAGCTCAAAATTCCAAAAAGTAGATTATGGTTTTGAATTTTATGCACCACAAACCTATCAAGATTCAACAAATCGAACTATTTTATATGGTTGGTTAGGCTTGATGGATCCAGAAGTCGAGAAAACATTCCCGTCTGTAAAAGATGGATATATTCATGCACTAACCATTCCACGTTTGTTAGAAGTTGTTAGAGGGAAATTAATACAAAAACCACTTCCAGAACTAAAAAAATTACGAACGGAAGAATCATTAATATATGAAAATCGGCAAGAAATTGATTTACAACTTCCAACGTTGCAAAATGAAATAGAATGTCATTGGAAAAAAATCGAAAACGTTCAGATACATATCCGGAAAGAAGTAGAACTCAGTTACGATGCGGTCAAACAAGAAATTACAATCACTCGGACTAATTGGAAAACGCAGATGATTGAAAAAAGAATAGCCCAGTTAGACCAACCGATGCATCACCTACAAATATTTATGGAACATTCAAGTTTAGAGTTCTTTGTGAATGAAGGAGAAAAAGTTTTTTCTATGAGATATGTAGCAGAGGAATCGGAAAAAGGATTTCAAATAAAACAAATAGGCACTAGAAATAATACAATCACTATATGGCCTCTTCAAACTATAGATGGAATTTTATCTTAAAAAAAAGACTAGGTGACTAATTATTGTGGTACTGATCCCCAGAAGTTTAGATTTTATTCTAACTTATGGGGGTCTTTTTATAATAAAATGAAGTGAAATATTCATATTGAAAAAGGGAACCATGCTACGAAAGTCCCCAAAGAAATTAAAATGTGTTAATATAATAATAGAAAAAAGGAGGAAATGAAGTGAAAGTTACTGAAAAACAACACTATCAAATTACTTTGCTGTATGGGACAGTTCTTTTTCTCATAGGATTCATGGGTATTATTTTCCCTGAAACTTTAAGATTCATTGCTAATTTTTGTTTTATTTTTGGAGCTACTTCTTTACTCCAAGGGTTACTTTATCTAATAAAAAATAGAAGAAAAAAAGATTCAGAAAAAGAAAAAGTATAAGATATGAATTATTTCGAGAGTGTCCAGCTATTCTAAACAAAAAAAGGACCAAACAACAATTTGTTGTTTGGTCCTTTTTCCGATTTTTTATTAGAGGCCACATTTTAGTTGTGCGCCACAGTTCGAACAAGTATTACATCCACCTAAATCTTCAACTGTACCCATACGACAAATTGGACAAGTATTCCCAATTTCATTTCCGATCGTTACATTTGTAGATTCTAAATCAATGATAGAGTCAATAAGGAATGTTTTATCTTTATTAACTTTTACTTTTTCTTCTTCTTGCTCGCCTTCATCCATCACGTTCTCTTCTGCTTTCAAAGTAAGAACTTGGGAATCACGACTGCCATCTACATAAACGGTTCCGCCTTTAGCTCCGCCGTCATAGAGACGCTCATAAATCGCTTGTACTTGGTCTACGGTATAGCCTTTTGGAGCATTTACCGTTTTGGAGATGGAACTGTCAATCCAACGTTGAATCGTCGTTTGGACATCTACGTGCTCTTCAGGAGATAAGCTCTTAGCTGTAATGAAGTAGTCAGGTAGGTTGTCGAGATCCATTTTTGGATTACGCTCGGCAACTTCCTGAACGATTTCTGCTTTTACTTCAATAAATTTACCAAGACGTCCACTTCGGAAGTAAGAAAAGCTGAAGTATGGTTCTAGACCAGTAGAGACACCGGCCATCGTTCCAGTTGAACCTGTTGGAGCAACAGTTAACAAGTGGGAGTTACGAATTCCATATTTCAATACTCCTTCACGAATGTGTTCGGGCATTTTTTTCATAAATCCAGTGTTAACAAATTTTTCACGTAATTGTTGTGTTTCTTTTCCAGTTTCACCTACTAAGAATGGGAAACTACCTCTTGTTTTAGCTAGCTCAATACTTTGTTCATAAGCCGTAACCGCGATTGTCTTAAAGACTTGATCAATTAATTGGTTTCCTTCTTCAGAACCATAACGAACGCCACAATAAATCAACATGTCCGCTAATCCCATGATTCCCAAACCAACTCGACGCTCACCCAATGCTTGTTTTCGGTTATCTTCCAAGAAATAAGGAGTAGAGTCAATGACATTGTCTTGCATATGAACACCCATACGAACCGTACGCTCTAATTTTTCAAAGTCTACCATTTGCATATCTTTATTAACCATTTCAGCTAAATTAACAGCTGCTAAGTTACAAACAGAATAAGGAGCAAGAGGTTGTTCACCACAAGGGTTTGTTGCTACAACTTTTTGTCCGTATGCTTTTGCATTCGTCATTTCATTCGCGTTATCGATAAAGAAAATACCAGGTTCTGCTGCATAAGTAGCACATACATTAATTAGTTTCCATAAATCGCTCGCTTTGATTGTACGATAGGTACGAACCGCATTTCCTTGCGCTTCCCATTCACGAACATCTCCACAATTTTCCCATTCTGTGTCGTAGTGTTTCATCTCTTCAGGAGAATAATTTTCTACGTCAGGGAAGCGAAGCTCATAGTCTTCATCATTTTTAACAGCCTGCATAAAGTCATCGGTAATACATACTGAGATATTTGCGCCGGTAAGGAATTCTGGATCTGTTACAGAATAGGTCCCACCATCACGTAATTTCATTTCAGCGTCACGAATGACAGAAGGATCAAAACCACCATTTCCAGAAATGTTTTTGTAGTTTGCAATTCCTGTATACATATTAATTTCTTTAGGTGAAAAAGGTGTGAATTTTAATTTATCATGAGCCATCATTTGAATTTGTTCATCTTCAAAGTTTTCCATGATATAACGCAAAATACGTGGGTTTTGCATTTTAGAAATAATAAATTCAACGATATCTGGATGCCAATCGGTCAACATGATCATTTGGGCTCCACGACGTGAACCACCTTGTTCTACTAAGTGGGTTAGTTTTGCAATATCATCTAACCAAGAAACAGATCCAGAGGAACGGCCGTTTACTCCACGTGCTAGTGCATGACGAGGACGTAAAGTAGAACCGTTTGTACCTACACCACCACCACGACTCATAATTTCCATGACTTGTTTACGGTGTTCAGAAATACCACCTCGTGAGTCAGGAATAAAAGGCATTACGTAACAGTTGAAATAGGTAACATCCGTACCAGACCCTGCTCCATAAAGGACACGTCCAGCAGGAATAAAGTTTTTAGCTTTTTGTTCTTCATAAAATTCTAAGAAAGCCTCTTGACGTAATTCTGGAGAAATTTCAACTTCGGCAAGACCATGTGCATTTCGCATCGCAATTTGCTCGTAGTATAATTCTAAAGGTTTATCCAGTGTAATAATAGGACGGTTTACAATTCCTTCTTCTTCCATTCCAAATGTATCAAGAGTTTGCTTGTACGCATCTGAAACTTCAATGCGAGCCGTACCTTTATCCCAATCAAGAGAAAGAATGGTACCTGTTCCTCTAGCAGGATATTTTGGGTCCTCTTTAACAGTTAAAATAACGAAGTCACCTTCGGAAAGTGTTTCTTTTTTTGTATCTTTAAAGGAATAACGATCGAGCATGACTAGTCTTGCTACTCCATCATAAGTAATTTTCATATCTTCAGTAATTGGAAAGACATGATCAAAATGTTCAATATCTTTATTTAGTTTTTCATAACCTTGCTTCAAAGTGGTTGGAATTTCAGTTGCCACTTCTATCACTCCTATCTTAAAATCGTAAAGAGAAACACTATATGTAGTGCTAAACGCTCTTTTTATTCACTATATATACTAAACCACACACAAAGAAAAAGCTAGTGAACAATTCTGTGGAAGGAAGGATATAAAAATGAAAGCACGTGACAGGACGATTTATCATTAAAAAAACCCAATATAAGAAATGTCATCTTGAATATATAGAGCGAGCAATTTTTATATAATAAAATTCTTGACATACTTCTAGGAAAAAAACACTTTATTTATGGTATGATTTTAATAACAGAAGAAGTGGAGAGGCTTGTATTTCTTCTTTATATGAACCTTTTAGAACGATAAATAAACGTAGTAAAGAAAGGTGAGGATCATCAGATGAGAGCTCGAGTAATCTATAATCCAACAGCAGGAAGAGAGCAGTTAAAAAGAAACATGGTGGAAATTCTTCAAATTTTAGAAAAAGCAGGCTATGAAACAAGTGCGTTTGAGACAACTCCAAAGCCATACTCAGCACGTGATGAGGCAAGACGAGCGGCTCTAAATCACTTTGATTTGATTGTTGCTGCTGGGGGCGACGGTACCGTAAATGAAGTGATCAATGGCATTGCTGTCTTAGAAAATCGCCCTAAAGTTGGTATTATTCCTGCTGGGACAACAAACGATTACGCTCGTGCTCTTAAAATCCCTCGTTCTGATTTGTTAGAGGCCGCAGAGATTATTGCAGCTGGACATGCCATCCCGATGGATATTGGGAAAGCAAATGATGTATATTTTATGAATATTGCGGCAGGTGGCTACTTATCAGATGTAAGTTATGAAGTTCCGATCAAATTGAAGACAATCTTTGGATACCTTGCTTATTTAGTAAAAGGTGCTGAAAAGCTTCCCAGTATTAAGCCGATTCACATGCGGATTGAATATGATGATGGTGTATTTGATGGAATTGCCTCTATGTTCATTGTCGCTTTAACCAATTCTGCTGGGGGATTTGAAACGATTGATCCAGATATGTTATTGGGAGATGGAAAATTTACACTGTTTGTAGTTAAAACAGCAAGTATTTTTGAAATACTACAAGTTTTGGCTTCTGTTTTGAATAATGGAAATCATATTAATAATCCAAATGTGCTATACAAACAAACCTCTTATGTAAAAGCAGAATCTCGGGATGGACAACGTCTCATGATTAATTTGGATGGAGAATATGGGGGAGACGATCCCGTTACTTTTGTGAACCTACAACAGCATATTTACATAATGGGAAATACTTCGGAATATGCCGATCCAATTGATTCTAAAAAGAATAAAGTGGCTTTCATTAAAGAAATGGAGACTCTTCGACCAGAAGAATTAGATGATAACAGCCTTCCTTACGATGGAATTAATTAAATGACTATCTTATCTAAAAAAAATACTTTTTATTACCGAATTAAGCTTTAAAAATGGTATAGTGTTGGTCCAACTACTCACTCAATTGACATGACAAAAAAATCAAAAAATAAAAAATTACACCACCCATAAAAGGAGAACGATATGAGCAAAGATAAAAGAAAAGCACCAGTAGAAAAAAATGAAACGTATGAAGCAGAATTTGTAGACTTAACATCAGAAGGAATGGCAGTAGCTAAAATAGAAGGATTTCCTCTATTTGTTGCCGGCGGATTACCAGGTGAAAAAGCAGTTATCAAAATTATGAAAGTAGGTAAATCATTTGGATATGCCCGCTTAGAAAAATTACTAATTACTTCTCCAGATCGTGTAAAAGAAGTAGACCACCTAGGAATGAGAGCCGGAACTATGCCCCTTCAACATTTAAGTTATGAAGGACAATTGCGTTTCAAACAAAACATTGTCAAACAAGATCTTACTCGCATTGGTAAATTACCAGATGTAGAAGTATTTCCTACGATTGGTATGGATAATCCTTGGAGATATCGTAATAAAGCCCAAATTCCTGTACGTCAAAAAGATGGTAAGTTAATTACCGGATTTTTCCGTAAAAACACACATACACTAATTGAAATGGAAGACTTCCATATTCAAGATGCTAAAATTGACGAAGCGATTATCAAAGTAAGAGATATCCTTCAAGAACATGGTGTTCAAGCGTATGATGAAGCAAGTAATAAAGGAACCATTCGTCATATTATGGTAAGAAGAGGGACGTACACTAGTGAAATGATGATTGTACTAGTTACCCGTTCGTTGAAAATTCCATTCGTAAAAGAGATCGTGAAAAAAATTGTAGAACAACTTCCTGAAGTAGTTAGTATTGTTCAAAACATTAACCAAAAACGTACAAATGTTATTTTAGGTGAAGACACAAAAGTACTTTACGGAGAAGATTTCTATCATGATGAGTTACTTGGACATACCTTTGCAATCAGCTCTAAGTCCTTCTATCAAGTAAATCCAGTACAAACCGAAAAATTATATCAATTAGCAATCGACGCTGCTCAATTAACAGGTGAAGAAACAGTAATCGATGCTTATTGTGGAATTGGTACCATTTCTTTGGCACTAGCCGACAAAGCAAAACATGTATATGCAATGGAAGTTGTTCCAGATGCCGTTTTAATGGCCGAAAAAAATGCAAAAGCAAACAACATCAGCAATGTAACTTTCGAATTAGGTGCAGCAGAAGAAGTTATGCCGAAATGGGTAAAAGCAGGTGTTAAAGCGGATGTGTTAGTAGTTGATCCTCCACGTAAAGGATTAGATCCTGCGTTTATTGAAGCAGCAATTGGAGTAGACGCAGACCGAATTGTCTATGTCAGCTGTAATCCAGCTACATTAGCACGAGACTTAGGAATCTTTGCTGAACATGGCTATATTACGAAGTCTGCTCAACCAGTTGACTTGTTCCCACAAACACTACATGTAGAGACTGTGGTATTGCTGTCAAAGATTGAAGAGTAATAATTAAAAAACATTGATAGAATAAGGTTTTCCAGCGGCATGAAATAATGTCCAACTGGGAAACCTTATTTTTGTAGAAAAGAAACGGAAATAGGATTTATTTGATAGAATTAGTTATCAGTAGGTGAGTTTACAGAGTAGGTTTTAGAAAGTAATGAAAGATTCATCGTTTATAATAGAGAATTATAAATTAGAAATGAGTGGATGAGACAATGGCAATTCGTTATAAAAAATGCTTTACTTGCGGAACACTCGATGTTCAAAAAATAAGATATGATTATCCGACAGCAGAGGTATTTAAGAAGCAAGAAAAATGTAAAACTAAGTTAGGTGGCGATATGAATTCTGAATATCGGCCACAATATCATTGTAATAAATGCGGTGAAAATTGGACAGCAGACGAAGCAATTCATGCAGCTTACAATGAGATTATCGGTCTACGAGCCTCCGTTGGGGGATTCTTTAATGGGCACTATGAAGTGATGATTCATTTCCAAGATAAAAAACTCAGATGGAAATATAGGGGAGACCGTAATTCGCTTGAAAAAGAATTTTCAGATGAAGATTTAGCGATGTTTATTAGTGGATTAAGGAAGGTCAACTTACTAAATTGGAAAAGAAGATACGAAGAACCAGACGTGCTAGACGGCATGCAATGGGAAGTAGAAATGATCCGTGAAAAACGAAACTTGAAAAGAAGTGGCAGTAATAAATACCCAGCTGAATGGGAATGCTTTTGTGAATTGATTAGAAATATTAGTAATGAAATGTTTCAATAAAAAAATAAATATGAATGGGAGGAAATGGATGATAAAGTATAAATTTATTAAAGCACAGTTAGCTAAAACAAATAAAAAAAATGATGAAAACTATGTAATTACAAGGATATGGCATAGGTTGGATAATGAAAATATAAAGTTTGTTACTCAACAATATGTAATAAGAGAAGATGGTAAGTATGCACTCACTGATATGTTTTTTCCACAACTCAATTTACATATTGAAATTGATGAAGGTTATCACCAATCAACTATTCAAAATGAAAGAGATCGATTCAGAGAAAGGGATATAATCAGTGTTACGAATCATGAAATAAAGAGAATAGATGTAACTAAAGGTATAAAAGAAGTTCATGAACAAATTCATGAAATAGTTGATTATATAAATGAAAAAGTAAAGAAAATGGGAAACGACTTTATTCCTTGGGATGTCGAAAAAGAATATTCTCCTGATACTTATATAAAAAAAGGAGAAATTAGATTAAGTGATAATGTAGCGTTTAAAACTATTAAAGATGTTACAAATGTGTTTGGCCATAATTATAAAGGATACCAAAAAGGTGGAGCTATTCATCCCTATTATGATGATGTTCTCCTTTGGTTTCCAAAGTTATTTCCAAATGGAGAGTGGGATAATTCAATTTCACCAGATGGTACTTTAATTAGGGAAAGAAATGAGCATGAACATAAGCGAGATGAGCACATAAACAGAGTAATTCAAAATAAAAAACACAAAAGAATTGTTTTTGCTAAAGTAAAAGGACCTTTAGGACATATCATGTATAAATTTAAAGGAGAATTCAAACTAGATATAACAGATTCAATAAAAAATAGATGTTTAATTTGGAAAAGAGTTTCAGTTACTGTTAAAACTTTTCCACACAAAAAAATAAGTTAACGTTGACGCGCATGGTTGTCTATAGATAGCGTTTCCATCTAGAAACGAATATAATAGAAGAGAGGATAAAGTTGATTTTGAAAGGAGTGATTTTATGAGTAAGTATGAAACACCGGATTATGAAGTGTTGATAAAAGATGGTGCCTTTGAAATCAGAAAATATGTTGACTTTTCGATTGTTGAATATGAAGATGCAAGTGATCCAGAAATTACAAAGGGATTTCGCTCTCTTTTTAAGTATATTTCTAGTGATAATAAAGAGAATGAAAAAATTTCAATGACGGTACCTGTCATCCAAGAGGTAACGAAAGAAATGAAAAAAATGGCTTTTGTTGTACCAGGAAAATTTACTGAACAAATACCAGAGCCAAATAATCCCAATTTAAAAATAAAACCGTTTGATGAAGGTTTGTTTGGAACTATTCGATATTCAGGTTTATCTAATGAAACAAAAGAATTAGAAATGAAGAATAAACTAGAAGCATGGATACTAGAAAATGGTTATAAAAGAGAATCAAATGATATGCTGGCTTCTTATAACGCACCTTTTACACTTCCAATGCTTAGAAGAAATGAAATTTGGGTTCGAGTAGTTAAAGAGTAAGTACTAGTTTAAATAAAAATATAAAATAGTACCTTCTTTTTTAGCTATGAGAATGATTACTTGTTTTTCTTTCAATAATATATGAAGTAAAAGCAGACGGAAAAGTCTGCTTTTACTTTTTTAGTATGTACATTCTTTTGATTGAATGGAAATCAAGGTTAGTATAAAGGTATGATATAATTAAACTGAGTACGAAAAGGTTATAAATCAACGTTAACAGTTTATTATTTACTATTTTATGATTAAAAAATGGATGTATAAAATAGGAGGAATGCTTGTGAAAAATAAAAAAACGACTTTAAATATCATGGGTATTATGACTGTATCTGTATTGATTATGTTTATCGTTGAATTTTATATCGTACCAGGCTATATTGTGAAATCGATTTTAAAAGTAACTCTGTTTTTAATTGTTCCGCTTATTTATGTAGGCGTAGATAAAAGTATCAACCTATTAGATTATTTTAAAATTTATTCTAGAAAACAGTTTACAAGTTCGATTATTTTGGGGTTATCCGTATATATGTTGATTATTGGTGTTTATTTTATACTAACAACTTATATTGATCTTTCTCAAATAAGGGAACTATTATATAAGAGTCAAGATATCAATCGAAACAACTTTTTTTATGTAGCCGTATATATTTCATTTTTAAATTCACTTTTAGAAGAATTCTTTTTTAGAGGATTTTTATTTTTAAGTTTGAATAAGACAACAACGAAACCTGTAGCTTATTTAGTAAGTGCGATGGCTTTTGGTATTTACCATATTGGAATTATGGTGGATTGGTTTAATATAGCCATTTTCTTGTTAGCACTGACGGCACTATTCGCGGCTGGACTAATTTTTAATTATATTAATGAAAAGAATAAAAATATTTATAATTCTTGGTTGGTTCATATGTTTGCAAACTTTGCGTTAAATACGATTGGCTTTATGATGTTCGGTATCATTTAAAAATGATTTGATTAAAAGAAATCCGTTATTTTTCCAGTCGTGTTATTCTATTGTTAGGTAAAAAATATGCTAAGATAAGCATAAGTCGTTCTTGATCAACCCTCTATTTCTTTTGGTTGAAAACACCTAATAGAGGAATTGCGAACGATTTTTTTAATGACGAAAGTTAACTAAATGAAAAGAGGAGATTATAATTCACTCAAGATGGATTAAAGTAGGTTTTATTTTTCTAGTAGGAATAATCGGCTTTTTCTTATTCAAACCAATGTTTTCTTCTACAACAGATCGTACGGATATTGTATTTTTTGGACTAGGAAAAGCAGATAGTATTTATATAGAAAATGGAAATGAGAATATTTTAATTGATACAGGCTTAAAAGCAAACAAAGATGAATTAATTTTTAAATTAAAATCGTTACAAGTCCAAAAGATAGATTATTTAATTTTAACACATCCTGATAAAGATCATATTGGGTCTGCCTCTTATATTCTAGATGAATTTGAAGTCACAGAGCTGATCCAATCCATTCATATAAAGGATACGAACCGTGAAGCACGCATCCAAAAAGTTATCGATGAAAAGAATATAAACAATGTACGACCAACCGAAGATATGCATTTTGAAGTAGGAAGTCTCAAAATTACAATCTATACTCCAGAAAGAGATGACTATAAAAAAGATAATGATTACTCCTTGGTTACTTTAATAGAGGATGGAGACTTGCATTATCTATTTGGCGGAGATGCAGAAGAAGAGTTGTTAGAAGAAACGTTGAAGCTTGATTTACCACCGATTGATTTATATAAAGTGGCTCATCATGGCAGAAAAAATGCTAATTCTGAAGCTTTTATAAAAAAAGTATCTCCTACCTATGCTGTAATAACAAATTTTGAAGAGGCGGGAGAAATTGATGATCTTTTAGATGCAGAAGACGTAACTATCTATTACGTTTCTGAAAAAGAACTTCGTTTTACTAGTAATGGAAAAAAATTAACGGTTCGATAGGAGGATTTTTTATGGCTGATAAAACGTTAAGCGTTTCTCGAGTAGAACTCAAGCATCATATAAACTATTTTCAGTATATTTCTCTTTCACAAAGACTTTCCAACGTTTTAGTTGAAGATAAACATAATGGAGATAGAGGGTATACGGTCCGTTCCCTTTATTTTGATGATTATGGGGACAGTGATTTCTACCAAAAACTAGCAGGGTTAGAGAATCGAAAGAAGATAAGATTGAGAGTTTATAGCCCAACAGATAGCAAAGCAAAACTTGAAATCAAAAGAAAATATGGAGATAGTCAAGAAAAGAAAACCGTTCTTATTGATAAATCAGATGCGGAGGAACTGATTCAACAAAACTATGAAGTTTTAAGGAAATATGATTCTGAAACAGCAAGTTCGATTTATCACATCATGAAATTAAATAAACTGAGACCAGTAGTATTAATCGAATACCGAAGAAAAGCATTTACGCATCCAATGAATAACATTAGAATTACGCTGGACAATGATATTCGATCAAGCGAAACAAATTTTGGCTTATTTAAAGAAGATACGGTCTTAGTTCCAACAGATGATTATGATACAAATATTTTAGAGATAAAGTATAATAATTTTATATTTAAATATATTACTGATTTATTTGCATCGTATGATTTAGAAAGACAATCATATAGTAAATATATGGTTTCTAGAGGGATTTTTGAAAGATATATGGGATAAAGGGGAGTTTTAAAATGAAAGAAGTTCTTTATAATTTAATGTATGAAAATTCAACCGCAATTTCACCGCTATTTGTAATCCAGAATATGGTTATTGCTTTGCTATTGGCATTGATCGTATGTGTAACCTATAAATTAACGTATAGTGGCGTTTCTTATAGCAAAAAATTTAATACGTCTCTGCTAATGATGAGTCTCATCACCACAATGGTAATGAGTATTCTAGGTAGTAGTTTGGCATTATCTTTAGGAATGGTAGGAGCATTGTCGATTGTACGATTCCGTACAGCCGTCAAAGACCCAAGAGATACTACTTATATATTTTGGGCCATCTCCATTGGCTTAGGTGCTGGTTCATCTAACTATTTTATTATTATTATTGGAACTATTTTTGTAGCTATTATTACAGTAATTGGAGATATTAGTTTTAAAGGAAAAGAAGTTTATTTAGTAATTGTAAGAGGAGATTTGAATAGTTTAGAAGAGGTGCGTTCAACTCTATTCAAGATTTATAAAGCTGGAAAACTTAGAGCAGAAACGATAACGGATGATTATGCAGAAATCGTTTATCAGGTTATGTTAAAAGATAACAATGCAATTAGTGAATATGAAAAAATAAAAAATATTGAAGGTGTTTATTTTGTGAATATGGTTTCTAGAGATGGTGAAACATTAGGATGAAGCATACAAAATTTATTAGAAAAAAGAGGAAGAAGTATGGTGTACTATATGTAATGCTGATGATAGCGCTCTTTTTTCTGATAATAAGTGTATATCAGAGCTCACCTACTAGCGAAGTTTCTGTAAACCAACCATTTATTTCCGGTACAGATAGCAGACAGCATAATCTTCCAATTATGGTTATTGATACAAATGGAGAAGAAATAGAGCCTAGTTTAGAAAGAAAAGAAGCAGAGGTAAATGGAATGTCCAGAAACCTCTTTTTGCCTACAGAAAAGTATGCGGTTCAAATGAAACTGTATGAACCAAATTTATATTCAGAACAACTATTGAGCCAAAAAATAACACCTACATTAGAATCAGATTTGATTATAAATATTAGGGGACAATCTTCTCTAAAATATGATAAAAAACAATATACGATTCGACTAATCGATGATTATAAATTAGAGAATGCACAGCCATTACTCGGAATGAAAAGTCATGATAAGTGGGTATTAAATGGAATGTATAGTGATAAAAGTCTGATCAGAAACTATCTTGCATATAAAATGGGACGAGATATTATGGACTATGCACCGGATACAAGGTTTGTAGAAGTTTATTTAAAAGATACCGATGAAGATTTGAATTTTGAGGATCACTATAGAGGCGTTTATCTATTAACGGAAAAAATTGAAAGAGATGAGAATAGAATTGCGATTGATAAAAATAGCGATGAATACAAAGATATTAGTTTTATTGTCGCAAGAGATAAAATAAAATATGGCGATCCTGTTTTAACAACCGACTGGAGTACGTTAGAAGAAGATTTCGTTTTAGATGCTATGAATAACATAAAAGCTAGAACGGTGTTTACCACAAATTATCCAAGCAAGTCGAATATGACGGACTTATTTGAACAACAAATAATAGATTACATCAATAAATTTGAATATTCATTACGTTCTAGTAATTTCGAAGATACGAGGGAAGGTTATCGAAAATATATAGATGTCGATTCTTTTATAAAGTATGCCATGATTAATGAAATTACTAGGAATATAGATGGTGGAGAAGTAAGTACGTATTTCTACAAAGATATTGGAGGCTTGTTGCAGGCAGGTCCAATTTGGGACTTTGATCAGAGCCTAGGAAATACACCTATAGAAGAAGCAAATGAACCAACAGGATTTCGGATGGTGGATGTTATTTGGTACGAAAGACTCTTTCAAGATGAAGCTTTTGCAAAGAGATACAAAACGATGTACAAGCAGTATCGAAATACCATATGGTCTGATCGAAATGTTGATAAGATGATAGATGAAGCTCTTCTTATTTTAGGAGAAAGTACGGATAGAAATAGAGAAAGATGGTTTCCGAAAGATTCTAAACAGGATTTTAATGAAGAAATTGAACAGCTTAGAGTTTTTCTAAAAAAACGATTAAATTGGATGGATAAAAATATCAATCTAATTAATAGAGTTAAAGAAAACGCTGTAGAATAGGAGATACATGTGAATATAAGGAAGTTTACACTAATCTCAATGAGTACACTGATGCTGCTGTTATTTTTATATATGATTTCGTATCAAAAATACTATTCAAACCAATTACATACAGAAACAGAAACCATTTCTAATTATTCAAGAATGGTAAAAACAGATGGAACTGCCATAAAGATATATAAAGATAATAAATGGGAAACCATTCAATTAAAAGGAGTCGAATTAAGTTCTTTTCATCCAGGATATGGTAGATTTCAAACCAGTATACCTAAGAAAGAAATAATCGGATGGTTAGAAAATATAGGAGAAATGAATGCGAATGTAATTAAAGTTCCTTATATTCAACCTCCTGCCTTTTACTCTGCTTTATATGATTATAATTTAAATAGAGAAAAGCCACTTTATGTGATTCATGAGATTCTTTTAGATGAAAAAGCAATTCTAAAAGAATATGATGCTTTTGACAAAGAGATTCTTACAAATTTAAAAAAAGATATTAAAAGTACAATAAATGTAGTTAATGGACAAGCACTATTATTGAGTAATAAAAGAAATCATAGAGGATTGTATTTGAAAGATATTTCTAAATATAGTTTAGGATTTATAATTGGTACTAACACAAATGCAGAACTTGTAAGTCTTTCAAACGTAAGATACGGTGAAAAAACAGAATACGTTGGAGAATATTTTTCTCTTCAAAATGGCAATGCATTTGAAGTATTTATAAGTGAGATACTCGATTATGCCGCTACCTATGAAATAGAAAAATATGAACGTTCTAGTCTTTTGTCTTACTTAACAACGCTGGAAACAGATTCATTTGAATACAAGCATGAATCCAATGTAACCAAACAGGCAGATATAGATATCGGGAAAATTGTACCCCAAAAGGGAGATAATTTATTTGTAAGTTATAAGTATCACCCAAATTCATCAGATTTTTTAGACTTTGAATACACCTCTTCTGATAGCGCAGAAGCAACCAATCAAGTACCTGTTTTTTCAAAACATTTAGAACGGTTATCAGAATTTTATGAATTACCATTAGTAATTTCTGATACAGGCCTCTCTTCTTCTAGAGCGAAATCTAAGGTGGACTTGAATGACGGTTTTGACAGAGGCGGATTTTCGGAAAAGGAACAAGGAGAGAAAATAGTTGAGCTATTAGAAGGAATCCAAAAAGTTGAGGCAGCGGGTGTTTTATTAAGCTCATGGCAAGACGATTGGACAAAACTGACTAGCTTTGGTCCTGTAGAAGATTATTTAGATGAAAATAATTCTAGTTATTGGCATGACTTACAATCAAGTGATGAGAGTTTTGGGTTTTTGAAATTTGAATCTGGTAAAGAAATCGATCAAATTTATGTAGATGGGAATTTTTCTGATTGGGAAAATGTAAAAACGATTGTAGATGAAAAAGGAATAAAGCTAAAAGTAAAAAGTGATTTGTCCAATCTTTATCTTTTAGTAGAAAAAGAAGATTGGTCCTTAACCGAAGATACCGTATATATAGGATTGGATATCACACCTTTAAGTGGTTCAAAAACATGGGAAAAAGAAGCTGAATTTTCCAATCAAGCAGATTTTGTTATCAAGTTACAAGGATATAATGAATCTAGAGTCGTCGTAAATAAAAGATACAATTTATTTAATTATTTATATAAATATTATTCAAACATAATAGAGAAAGAATCAGTAAGACCTGATGAAGATAGTGATCAATTTGAAGCTATCTACTTATTAAATAGAAAGAAATTTTATTTAAAAGATAGCAATCAAGTTTTATCTCCTCTTTATTATGAAACGGGTCACCTCACTCATGGAATTAATCATCCAGAAAATCCGGAGTTTGATTCTTTGGCAGATTTTCACAAAGAAGGCGATCAAACAGAAATAAAAATCCCTTGGTCTTTAATAAATGTAAAAGATCCTTTAGAAGGTAAATCTTATGGAGACTTTTATTTAAATGGAGTGAGCAGCCAGCAAGATCTAAAACAAATTGGTTTTTCAATCCATTACAAAGGCAATGGACAAAATATTATAACGGAAGATTCAAAATATAAAATGGAAAATCTTAAATCAAACGATTATTTTGAACGTTTGAAAGATTCTTATTATATCGTAAAAGATTATTGGGATGTACATTCTGAAATCGAGTAAAAATGAGGAGTAAAAAATATGACTGTTTATATGGCATACGTTAGTTTTATTGTGTTTGTAGTATTATTGCTTCTAGTAAACTCTTATTTTTTAATATCACTTCGGATTGAAAAAAGAAAAAATGATAAAATTGAAAAACGTAAAGAAATAATAAAGCAAGACCTAATAGATGTTCTTGAAAAAAATAACATAAATAAACAAGAAAAAATAAACAAGTTAAAATTAAGCTTTAATAGGAAAACGGATACACAAGCTTTTTACTATGCGGTAAAAGAATATCAGAGTACTCATACGAATAAAGAAGAACTAACCCACTTATTAGAAGAAGTCGTAAATATAAATAAAATACTCAAAAGTGGAGTAGTTAGAAAAGAGTATAAAGAAAGTTACACGTTATACTTACTATCTGAATTCGGTCTAGGAAATCAAGAAGCAGGTGAGTTTGCTTTAGCCTCTCTTAATAAGAAATCGTTACATGTAAGAAATAATGCATTAAATGTAATCAATAAAAACGAAGATATAACCATTATGATGAGAGCGATTGATATGATAAATAATAAAAATTATTATTTCAATGATAAGATGATTATCGATTTTCTAGATAATTATATAGGCGATATGAATCAATTAGATGAGAAATTATATCTGAAAATGGATGGATACAATATCAGTCTCCAAAAAAATATGATTAGTCATTTTATGAATAGAAATAATGGAGAAGAAAAAGTAAGAGTGAAGATGCTGGATCTGATTCAAATATCAGATGAAAAAGAAATGATTATCTCCGGTATTAGATATTTCAATAAAATTATTGATCAACGAGCTAAAGAACCCATCTTAAAAAATATGCGTCATAGCAACTGGATTATTCGAGCAACGAGTGTAAGAGTGATTTCCAAATATACAGGTAAGGAAATTATAACTCAGCTTAAAGAAACCCTTACTGACGAAAATTACTATGTTCGCTTCAATAGTGCAGAATCATTTCTAAAACTAGCGGATAGAGAAACAGTTATTAAAGAAGCCATAAGAAATGAGGACCGTTTCGCAAGAGACATCCTTCTGTACGCTATGAATATAAGAGGAATGATTACTGTAGAAGAGTACCAACAATTGGTCGACGAAGATCAAGCGACTAAACGTATGGAAGGAGTTGTTGCAACATGAATCTCGTTACCATTATTTATTGGATTAATGTGTTTTTCTTTTTTTACATGTTTATGTACGCGTTGGTCTTCTTTGCAACAACCATTTTTTCGGCGTTTAACTTGGATGATTTTTTCAAACGAAAGAAGCATATGAGTCAAACGGTTATAAATAATCGAGTGAATTATATACCCATATCCATTCTGGTTCCAGCATACAATGAAGAAGTAACGATTGTGGATAGTATTCATTCCCTTTTAAATTTGGACTATCCTGCGTATGAAATAATTATTGTTAATGATGGATCAAAGGATAAAACGGTTGAAAAAGTAATCGAGGCTTTTCATTTAAAAAAAGTTTCCAAACCATATCGAAAATTAGTGGAATCAAAAAAATCCTTGGGAATCTATGAAGGAAGTGGAAAGGTAAAAATTATTTTAGTAGATAAGGAAAATGGTGGCAAATCAGATGCCTTAAATATGGGAATTAATATTAGCTCGTATCCAACTTTCTTATGTGTGGATGCAGACTCTATGTTACAAGTTGACGCACTTCAAAGAATTATAGAGCCATTCTTAGAAGATGATACGATGGTTGCGGTCGGTGGAAATATTAAGATATCAAACCATGTAGTCATGGAGGATGGAAAAGTGCAATCTGTAGAAACACCTAAAAAACCGCTTGTTATTTTCCAAATGATCGAATATCTTCGTGTATTTTTAAACTCTAGAATTTCTCTAAATGGTATAAATGGAAACTTGATTATATCAGGAGCATTTGGTTTATATAATAAAAAGGCCATCATTAATGTAGGTGGCTATACAAATGGACTCATGGGTGAAGATATGGAAATCATCATGAAGGTTCATTCTTTCTATAGGAAAAATAAACTTCCATATAAAACATCCTATGTACCCGATGCTATCTGCTGGACACAAGTACCAGAAGATATAAGCACATTGAAAAGACAAAGAAGAAGATGGCATGTTGGTCTGGGCCAAAGTCTGAAAATGCATAAGTACATGTTTTTAAATCCTAACTATGGATTAGTTGGACTGATTGCTTTTCCTTACTTCTTATTTTTTGAATATATTACTCCTTTTCTAGAAGTAATAGGAATTGTTACCATTTCGTTATCATACCTACTAGGAATTATTAACTTGAATTTCTTTCTATTTTATTTATTAGTTTACATGGGATATAATATTATTGTGTCAATGATTTCTATTATTATTGAGCGATACATGTTTAGTTCGACGACTAATACAACACTTACTCTTAAACTAATTTTATTTAGTATTCTAGAGGCGTTTGGATATAGACAAATGATTTCACTCTTTAGAATTGGAAATGTATTTAAAAGGAAAAAGAGTCACCAATGGGGAGAAATGGTACGAAAAGAAAGAAAAAAAGAACCCGTTGACTCTAGTATATGAGAAATAAATGGAAGAAATAAAGGAGGAGTGATTCAAATGGAAAAAACATTTATAATGATCAAACCTGATGGGGTAAAAAGAGGAATCATGGGGAAAATTATAACAAAAATAGAACAAAAAGGATTTCAAATCGTACAAGCCAAACTATTTCAACCTTCTAAAGAACTAGTGGAAGAACATTACGAAGAACATCTAGGTAAACCTTTTTTCGAAGGATTAATTACTTATATTTTGAGTGGACCTGTTCTTGCAATAGAAGTAGAGGGAGAATCTGTTGTTGAAGTCATGCGTTTAATGATAGGAGATAAAGATCCAAAGATAGCAATCCCTGGAACAATCAGAGGAGACTTTGCTCATTTAATGAATCAAAATGTGATTCATGGTTCGGATTCAGTAGAAAGTGCAAAACGTGAATTGGAGTTATGGTTCTAGCGTATATGTTTGAACAGGTTATTGTGTTTTTAAAAAATTGAAGACTCATGAAGTTACAAAAAGGTTTCCTCCATCAGAAAATAGATGAAGGATACCTTTTTTTGTAAGCCTTTTAAAAGGGAATACGAAGGGAATGTGGTAAAATTTAACTAAGCTGAAAAGAGGGTGTAGATACATGAAAAATAAAAAAATCGTCTGGATCATATCAATCGTCATTGTGGCAGTCACTCTAGCATTCATTCTTCCCAATATATCAAAAAATAATGGAACAAAAGAAAATATGGTAAATGATAGTCTTAATACCTCGTACACAGGAAATGATTTTGAGGAAATATATCTAGCAGGTGGATGCTTTTGGGGAATAGAAGCATACATGGAAAGAGTAAATGGAGTAATCGATGCAACTTCAGGATATGCAAATGGAACAACGGATCAACCAAGTTATGAAGAAGTAGTTAGCCAAACTACTGGTCATGCAGAAACCGTTCATGTGAAATTTGATCCAGATGTTATCGATTTGGAAGGGATTCTATTATATTATTTCAAAGTAATTAATCCAGTTTCACTCAATCAACAAGGAAATAATATAGGAACACAATATAGAACCGGAATCTATTATGTAAATGAAGGACAAGTAGAAACGATTGAAAATATTATAAAAAAAGAACAAGAGAATTATGAAAAGGAATTGGTTGTAGAAGTGGAACCGCTGGAACGATTTGATCTTGCTGAAGAATATCATCAAGACTATGTAAAGAAAAATCCAAGTACGTATTGTAGTATCGATTTAAGTCTTGCAGAGAAACCTTTAGAAAGAAAAGAAAAAAATCCGTATAACATAAAAGTAGATCAAACATTATATACTAAACCTAGCGAAGAAGAAATAAAAGAAAGATTAGGAACAACAGAATATGATGTTACTCAAAATGATGCTACAGAAAGTTCTTTTTATCATGAATACGATCAATTAGATAAAAAAGGAATATATGTAGATATCGTTACTGGAGAGCCGATGTTTTCATCCGTAGATAAATTTGACTCAGGAACAGGATGGCCTAGTTTTACAAGACCAATCGATCCAGATGCAGTGAAGCTCACTGAAGATGACACATTTTTTACGAAAAGAGTAGAAGTAAGGAGTAGAGTAGGAGATTCACATTTGGGACATGTTTTTGATGACGGTCCTGCAGATGATGGTGGGAAAAGATATTGTATGAATGGATCTGCCCTCCACTTTGTAGCTTATGAAGAAATGGAAAAAGAAGGATATGGATATTTATTAGCTTTATTTAAATAAGATAATTTCCGAAAAAGTAATGCTTATAAAAACTGAATATGGATGAGACTGAGATTGTATCTTGGTCTTTTTTGATTGAATGCAACGTAAAGGGAGAGAAATGGTCATATTTGTTGATAAGACTATGGGACTCTGATAAATTGAAGATATAATAAAATATTGTGGAAAATATATTTAAATATAAAATTTCTCTGGAGGTATTGTTTTGGAAAAGAAGAAAATGAAAACTTCAAATCTAGAACAGGATTTGAAGGAACGGCTACAAACAATGAGCAATAACCCTATGGATGATGTTTGGAATGAACTTTATTCTTCGCCAGATGGATTGGATGAAGGAGAGGCTGAGGAAAGGTTAGAGTCTTTTGGATTAAATGAGGTAGTTTATGAAAAAAGAAAGCCTTGGTACATCTATCTTATGAGATCATTTTTAGACCCTTTTATTCTTATTCTTTTATTTATTGTTTTAGTTTCTTATTTTACTGACGTTGCATTTGTACCTACAGAAGACAAAAGTTATATTACGATGCTCATCATTTCAATTCTAATTGCGATTAGTGTCGGGTTACGATTCACGCAAGAATATAAGTCACAAATTACAGCAGATAATTTAAAAGATCTAGTACCCACAACAACTGCAATTAAAAGAAGAGGTAGGAAGCCAGAAGAAATCAATATGAATCAAGTGGTACCAGGAGATGTCATTCATCTTGCGGCCGGCGATTTAATCCCAGCTGATATGCGGATTATTAGTGCAACGGACCTTTTCGTAAGCCAATCGTCTTTAACAGGTGAGTCCGAATCCGTTGAAAAATTTATTGAAAATAAAAGTCCAAATGAAAATAAAAACGTAGCTGACCTGGATAATATTGGTCTCATGGGAACGATTGTAGTGAGTGGAGCCGCTCAAGGGGTCGTCATTCAAACAGGGAACCATACATATTTTGGTAGTATCGCCGAATCCATTGCAAAAGACGTCGGAGAAACTAGTTTTGAAGAAGGTGTAAAGAGTGTTAGTCTTCTTTTAATGAAGTTTATGTTTGTAATGGTTCCAATCGTATTCTTAATTAATGGCTTAACCAAAGGCGATTGGTTGGAAGCGCTTCTATTTTCTATTTCAGTAGCGGTAGGGTTAACACCAGAAATGTTACCTACACTAGTTTCTACAAACCTAGCAAAAGGTGCCGTTTCTCTTTCTAAGAAGAAAATTGTCATTAAACGCTTAAGCTCTATTCAAAACTTTGGCGCAATGGATATTCTTTGTACAGATAAAACAGGAACTCTTACAGAAGATGAAATTGTTTTAGAAACGTATTTAAATGTATCAGGAAAAGAAGATCAAAATGTTCTCATTCATGGATTCTTAAATAGCTTCCATCAAACTGGACTAAAGAACTTATTAGATAAAGCAGTCATTAAACGAGGACATGAAAGAGGAATTGAAGCACAAGTTGAAAAGTATATAAAAGTAGATGAAATTCCTTTTGATTTTAAAAGAAGAAGAATGTCTGTTGTTGTAAAGAGTGAAGAAAATAACCGGGAACTCATCACAAAGGGAGCAGTTGAAGAGATGCTTTCTATTTGTGACAAAGTAAAGGTTAATGGAGAAGTGCAAGAGCTAACTCCAGAAATCACTGAAAAAATTATGGGTATGGTTTATAAATTAAATGAAGACGGTATGCGAGTGCTAGCAATTGCTCAAAAAAATGATGTTCCGGATGAGTTAACTTTTGGAGTGAAAGATGAATGTGAAATGACTTTAATCGGATATATGGGCTTTTTAGATCCACCAAAACAATCCGCAATCACAGCAATTAAAGCGCTTTACGAACATGGATTGGATTTGAAAATATTAACCGGTGACAACGATATCGTAACTAGAAAAATAGCAAAAGAAGTTGAATTCCTGTAAACAATGTCATCTTAGGAAATGAAACAGAAGGGTTAACGGACAAAGAATTATACGAGGTTGCATCCAAAGCAAGTATCCTTGCTAAATTATCTCCAGCTCAAAAAGAAAGAGTGATTCGAGTACTACAAGAAAATAATCACGTAGTTGGTTTTCTAGGGGATGGAATTAATGATGCGCAAGCTCTAAAACAAGCAGATGTTGGAATTTCAGTAGATACAGCAGTAGATATCGCAAAAGAGTCTGCTGATATTATTTTGCTAGAAAAAGATTTAAATGTTTTAGAAGAAGGAGTTATTGAAGGAAGACGAGTATTTGGTAATATCAACAAATACATTAAGATTACTGCTAGTTCAAACTTTGGAAATATTTTTAGTGTGTTGATAGCAAGTGCCTTTTTACCTTTCTTACCAATGTTACCGATTCAACTTCTTATCCAAAATTTACTATACAGTATTTCCCAAATTTCAATTCCTTGGGACCACATGGATGAAGAATATTTACAAAAACCACAACAATGGAATACAGGCGAGATTTCAAAATTCATGATTTTCATTGGTCCAATTAGTTCGATATTTGATGTTATAACGTTTGCGATTATGTGGTTTGTGTTTGGTGCAGATAATATCGGCCAAATGGCACTATTCCAAACAGGTTGGTTTGTAGTAGGCTTGTTGACGCAGACACTTATCGTTCATATGATCCGAACAAGAAAAATACCGTTCATTCAAAGTATTGCTTCTGCACCTGTATTAATAATGACCGTCGTTATCATGATTGCAGGAGTAATCATCCCTTATACAGGATTTGGAACCTTTATAAATCTAGTACCACTTCCAGGTTCTTATTTCATCTGGCTAATAGGAATCCTAATCGCCTATTCTCTATTGATGGAAGTTATAAAAGTATTGTATATTAAGAAATTTGATAGTTGGATTTAAAAAATGAACTCCACAAAAAATATTTGTGGAGTTTTTGTGTTGGTTTGTTATCTAGACCGTAGTAAAGAAGCCCAAAAGCTAATTACCTAACTGCTTCTTTACAAGTTCAAAATCTTTTGATGAATTTTGAAGAGTTTTAGAGGAAATAGCCATCTTGGTTGCGCAATGGAGCCAAAACGTTTAGATATCGCCACGAAGAAGCCGTCTTGGTTGCGCAATGGATCTAAAAAGTTGAGATATCGCAACGAAGTAGCCGTCTTGGTTGCGCAATGGAACTAAAAAGTAGAGATATCGCCACTGACTAGCCATCTTGATTGCGCAATGGAGTTAAAAAGTAGAGATACCGCCACTGACTAGCCATCTTGATTGCGCAATGGAGCCAAAAAGTTGAGATATCGCAATGAACTACGCCCAACCCCAACCCCAACCCCAACCCCAACCCCAACCCCAACCCCAACCCCAACCCCAACCCCAAAGAAACTAATTACCTAAAAGCTTTTTTACAAGTTTAAAAACTTTAAACAGTTCCTTTATTATTCATCGATGATCTTATAATACTATTTGTTTTCGAAGAGTTTCAAGAGAAGCTAGTTGTCAGTCAGCGTCCTTTGTGATAATGTTGTTCGTTGTTATAGAGGAGGAATATCTATTGAAGAAAGTTATATCCCAAACACTTCTGTTTGCTGTAATTTTAGTATTTGTAAGTGGATTTGAGTTTATGTTTGGAGTGAATAATACACAAGTAGGTATCACGGTTATCATTGCAATACTAGTATTTTTACAAGAGGATTTAACCAAAACACCAGTAAAAAATTTATTTAAACTTCTTTCAATCAATCTAATTTCAGGAGTTTTTACATATCTTTCAGCTTCCAATATGTGGCTTGGATTGATTTTGAATTTCGTAACCTTATCATTTATTGGATATTTATTTAGTTTTAGAATGACAAAAACGATGGTTGTGCCATTTGGTTTACAATATTTATTTTTATTATATAGCCCAGTATCAGGGATAGACTTTCAGAATCGATTAGTTGGTTTAGGAGTAGGTGCCGTTTTAATTATGGTGGTACAATTAATCGTTCATGGTAAAAAAGATAAAAAGAAGAAAACAACTCAATTTGTTCCAATAGATAAAGAAGAAAGTGAATATAAAGTAACAACTGTGTTTGGCATAGCAGTTAAATATCATAAAGTTCGTGCAGAGTTCGCTCTAAAAATTGGCTTATTGACAGCTCTGTCAGCATTTATAGTAGCTTATTTCCAACTACAACAAGGAAGATGGATTGTTTATACAATTTTTTCATTAACAGAACTTTATTCAGAGCAATTCAATATCCGTTCTAAGCAGAGACTTCAAGGAACCATGATTGGTGCAGCTGCAATTTTAGTTTTATTTATTTTAGCTAAAGGAATGGCAATGCGAACTGTGATTATTTTAATTGCTGGATATTTAAGTGGCTTTACAAATAATTATCGAGATAATATGATTTTTGTCACCATATCTGCAGTAGCTTCTACGGCACTAATGAATGGAACATTTCAAACGATTATGGAACGAATCATTTATGTTTTAGTAGGGATTTTATTAGCAATCGTAGTAGATAAATTTCTATTTACAAAAAAAGGAATACAACAGAATATTCTATAAAAAGAGGGGCTAAGCATGTGTAGTCTCTCTTTTTGTATGACGTAAACTTGTATAATTTTTCTAGTTGTATTATATTAGAAACAATAAAAAGCCCTACACAAGTTGCTTTCGCAATCGTATAGGACTTTTCAACCTCATAAAAATCAACTCATTATTACTGCAAGTGCCAAGACTAGGCAGATTACAACGAATACGATGGCCACTAATTTCCATACAAACTTCCACCAAGTAGTTAATCCAATACCACCAATTGCTAATGCACCCATTACAACTCCTGAAGTAGGAGTAAACAGATTTACCATACCGCTAGCAGATTGATATGCAGTAACGATAACATGGGAAGGAACGCCTACAAAATCGCCAAGTGGCCCCATAATTCCCATTGTAGCGGCTGCTAAACCTGAAGTAGATGGGATTAAGAAAGACATGGGAATATAAAAAATAAAAGTAAATATTGAAAATAATACTGGAGACAATCCAGCTAGACTTTGTTCCCCCAAATGAAGAACAGTGGCGGTGATTAATCCTTCGTTCATGACTACTTGAATTCCTCGAGCCACACCTACAACGAGTGCAACACCTAATAAATCTCTAGCACCAACAAAGAAATTCGCAACAATTTCATCTTCTTTCATACGATCGACCAATCCAACAATAATTGCCATAACAAAGAATAACATGGTTATTTCTTCAAAGTACCAGGATCCCAATGCAGAACTATTTTTTCCGAAAAGTACGGCACTGAAAGAAAAAGAGGTAATCCAAGCATGGATATCTTCGAAGAAAGTCCAACTAGGATTGATGGAAGACCATGGGATGAGGCTAACAATCATAGTCAAGAACGTGAGTACAAAAAGAGTGAGAACACCTTTTTGACGTTGAGTCATTGACTCTACCTTTGTTTCCTTTTCTGGTTCAATCACATGCTCTTCAGAAGTCGGCATAAATGATTTAGACGGATCTTTTTCTATTTTAGTAGCATAACGATAGACATAAATAATTCCAACGATGTTTAGAATGAGAAGTAAAAGCAAACGCCAAATAATTCCATCACCGGGAGTAATCCCTAAAGATTGTGAAGCAACACCAGTAGCAAAGGGGTTTACGGTTGAGGCAAGTACCCCAATACCTGCGCCAAGTAGGACAACAGCAACCGCTACAATTGTATCAAATCCCACAGCAAGCATAACGGGAATGATTAATGGATAGAACGCCATTGTTTCTTCTGACATTCCAAAAGATGTACCGCCTAGTGCGAAGATAACCATCAAAATAGGAATGAGTAGTTTTTCTTTACCTTTATTCTTTTTTACAATCGAAGCAATTCCTTGATTGATTGCATTGGTTTTATTGACGACTCCTAAAAAGCCCCCGATAAATAAAATAAATAAAGAAACTTGAATGGCACCAGGAGTATCCTTAGTCCCAATCATCCCTTTAATAGGGGCCATGAAAACATCCCATAGTCCTTGTGGATTCCGTTCAACGACTTGATAAGTACCTGCAATAATGTTTCCTTGTGCATCTGTATCGTACATTCCAGCCGGAACAATCCAAGAAAGCACAGCTACAAAAGTAATAATCATTAATAATATAGTATATGAGGAAGGCATCTTCCATTGTTTGTTCTTTTCTTTCTTTGCATGCTCCATGAGTAAATTCTCCTTTTTCACAAAATAGCTTCTTGAACACTGTATATTATAACGGAAGACAAATCATTTTACATTCATAATCATTTAAATTACGAAATTTATTCGATTTTTAAAAAAGAAGGAGGTATTGTCTATGTTTGAAAGGTATAAAGAATTACTATTATTTATGTTTGGATATTGGGCTCTATGTGTAATGACTTTACTGCTAACGAATAAACTAATCTATATTGGTTTAGCTTGGAATTTATTTTTAGCTTTTTTGCCATTATTTTTTATTGAAAAAGCAATTTCAGCTTCCCGACAAGAATGGGCTCGGATTTGGGGAATACTTTGGTTTATCTTTTTTCCTAATGCTCTGTATCCGATTAGTAGTTTCATACACCTATCCATAGAGACTTTTTATTGGGTAGAAGGAAATTACCCAACAGAAGATGTGGTGTATGGAGATGATATTTTTATTTGGCTAAAACTGTTCATGATTGGAATTGGTTTTTTTGCCTCGATTATAGTCGGACTGTATTCTTTATATATTTTTGAATGGATGATTCGAATGGACTATTCCAAACGAAAAGGCCAAAAAGTAGTACTTCTAGTAACCTTTTTGACAGGAATAGCCGTTTATTGGGGAAGGTTCCTACGTTTAAATAGTTGGGATATAATTTTACGACCATGGTTGCTTTTAAAAGAAATATTTTCAGCAATAAATTTCTTTATGTTGGAATTTGTTTTTGCCTTTACTATTTATGCAGTTGTGAGTTATGGAATTTTTAAATTATTTCGAAAAATGATGATTCATCAACAAAATCGATTTGAAAATTAAGGATAGATATACTAAAAAAGTCAGCCCTTATTCTTTATGACATAAAGAATAAGGGCTGACTTTTTTGATTATATTCCTAACTTATGCAGAGTAGTTTCTTGTGCAAAATCTTGAATAGTGAATAAGAAAAGAATTTCATTCACTTTTTGATCCAACAAGTATTCCTGAACATTCCCACCAAAGTGACGGGGATCGATTACGATAATTTTTTCGTAATGTAAGGAAAGAAAAGGAATAAAATTGTTAGCAAAGGAATCTTTAATCACTCCTATTGTTTGACCATTCTTGTTTGTAGTTTCAATTTCTACTACAGCATGATTTCCACCTAGAAAATAAGCGTACTGATCTGTTTTTTCTAAAAAAGATTCCTGATAGAAACTAGATAGTTTTGTTTGTTCATTTAGTGTAATTTGGTAGACCCAGTCTTCTAGAGGCTGATAACGAAAAATGCTGTCAGGTAGATGAGTATAAAAGTTTGCTTTTCGATAAAGAGTGCCATAAAAATGGTTGGATACCTCTTCCTTTACAAACTGTTCTTCCTTCAACAAAGATTTATCAAGTTGATTTCGATAAGTTTGATAGGCAACAAAAGCTCCTTCAGTAGTCCAATGATGATCCGTCCGATAATAAAAGGATTCTTCGTTTTTTAATACAGGTAGCAAGTCTATGAATGTAATTGAATTCGAAAGCGAAGAATGGATTCTTTCTAGTACATGTTCTTCATCTAAAATAGGTGCAGAAAAAGGAAGTTTATCACTCAATACGCTTTCTTTTGAAGGAACAAGAATAGCTTGAAAGGAAATGTGATGGTTATCAACCGAAGTATTTTCGATAAATGCTTGGATACTGTTCATATTTTTTTCAAACTGTTTTTCTTTAAATGCAGTAGGAACCTCAAAAAGATATCCATCTTTTCCAAAATAAACCCGTCCATTATCTTTTTTTAATAAAGCCAAATCACTAATGGTTTTTATTCCTGTCCATGTATCTCGCTGAATAAATTGATCACTTAAGAAAACTTCAATGGAACGCCCAAATTTCCCTGAGAAAAAATCTTTTTGATTCAAATCAGGAAAGGTTTGGAGGTAACGGTTTTCTTTAGGTGAAAAAGAGCGAACGGGAGACAACAAATTCAACAAGGAAAAGAGAAGAAAGATTATTATAAAATATATACTTTTTCTTTTGTAATTCATGTTCGCCTCCTAAAAACGGAAATATAAAAAGGGATTATAACTTTGATCAACTAGATAAGCAGTTGATAAGAAGAAAATGAGAAGCAGAAATAGAAGTTCAATACTTCCGAGAAAATAGCTAGTGGAAGAGTAGCGGCTCTTCCATTTCAAGATTACCTTTTTAGGGAAATCAGTAGAACCAATCATACAAATACAAAGTAAAAGCGTATGTGTATAAAGAAGATAAAGAGAGGTTCCATCATAAAGAACTTTAGAAGTTCCAAATAAGCTACCTAAAAATAGTAGACCGTCTTCCATTTTTTCAAAGGAAAATAGAATCCATGAAAAGAGCACAAGAGATAAGGTATAAACTCTTTGCAGTCCAGAAGGTAATTTTTTGAGCCAATGCAAAAGAAATATTTTTTCGAATAAAAGGAAAACTCCGAAATAAAGTCCCCATAAAGCAAAATTCCAACTAGCTCCATGCCAGATTCCTGTTAATATCCATACCATTAAAATATTTCGAGCTTGTTTGGCTAGACCTTTCCGATTGCCACCTAAGGGAATGTAAAGATATTCTTTAAACCAAGTCCCAAGCGAAATATGCCATCTTCTCCAAAATTCTGTAATAGATCGAGACATGTACGGATAATTAAAATTTTCTAGAAAATGAAATCCAAAAATCCTTCCTAGACCTATCGCCATATCGGAATAGCCAGAAAAGTCAAAATAGATTTGAAAAGCAAAGGCAATGATTCCCAACCAACTTGTTAAAACAGGAAGAGTAGCAAGATTCATCGCTTCGATTTGACTCCAAAGCAACCCAATATTATTCGCAATCAAAACCTTTTTGCCTAATCCAATTAAAAATTTCCGAGTTCCCGACCAAAAAAGCTCAAATGATTCGGTTCGATTTTCCAATTCATCTGCAATAGTTTGATAGCGAACGATTGGACCAGCAATCAATTGAGGGAAAAGAGCAACATAGGTAGCGAATGTGATCATATTTTTCTGAACAGGTGCCTCTCCTCTATAAATGTCGAAACTGTAAGACATCGTTTGAAAGGTGTAAAAAGAAATCCCAATTGGTAAAGCTACATTTAATAAAGAAAGATCTTGTTGGAAAATATTATTAATAGTAGCGAGAAAAAAGTCAGCATATTTAAAAAATCCTAGTAGTCCAACGTTTCCAATAATAGATAGGGCTAACCAAATTTTTGAAAAAGTCGGTTGATTCACACTTTTAAACCAATCAATCATCCGTCCACAGGTGTAATCCAGGAGAATGGAGAAAAACAGTAAAAAGATATACTTGGGTTCACCCCAACTATAGAAAAAAATACTGCATAAAAGCAGTATGGCATTGCGATATTTTTTAGGTGATACAAAATATAGAATTCCCACTATAGGCAGGAAGTAGAATAGAAAGAAGATACTACTAAATACCACAGAACTCCTCCAGTATTTCTTTTGATAGAAATTAGATTTTACTCAAAAAAACTATTAATGACTTTTTCAACACGTTCTACTTCAGCTGTAGCGAAATCTAGTGCTTCCTTACTATCACCATCAAAAGAATCATCTATTTTACCTACCATTAAAAAGAATACATAATCACCATGTTGAACTACTTTTGCAGCTTCTACTTTTGCTAGATTCATAGGGTATTGCATAGACTGATCAACAAGGTATGTCCGATATTTTTCTAGGCCTTCTGCTATGGAATCACCTTTTCCATCTTTTGCTTCAACAGCAATAAAGGTATCAACATGAGTAGACATAAGAGGTGCTTCAGCAATATACTCCTTTACATCAGCCTCATCGATATTTGTTAGTTCTTCTATTTCGCCTAAATCCATTTCACGGCTTGGTAGGTAATCCTCTCCTAATTCTTGTTTGACTTGCTCATGGACTTTTGAAAGCTCAACATTTTTATTTTCGTTGTTCCGATCTGAAGGGGAACATCCTATTAAAAAAGTAATGATGAATAACGTGAAAAACATCCCAAAGATGTGTTTATTTTTTCTAGACATTTTATTTAACTCCCTATATTTATATTTTATTTACATGATGAGTATATCGTTTCTCTGGATAGCTCTCAAGAGATTTCCTGCAAAATACAAAATATTATGAAATAAAAGATACTGGCTAGTATTAATAAAATAGAAAGAAAAAGAATGAAGAGAAATGAAAAGTACAAAATCAATGAATGTACAAAGATGTATAGGCAACTATTATTCATCAGTTAGACTTAAAAACCATGGTTGCGCTTTCATGTCGAACGTTTGATTAACTTATAAAAGCAACGAATTATTAGACAACATGGTGTATAAGTATCTAAAAAACAACGTTTTTATACAAATGTTTGAAATTCACTTGACAAAAGAGGTTTTCAACATTAAGCTAATGATATCCTCATAAGTTTATTGAAAGCTCTTTTTGAACGCATAAAAGAATTTCGACTTTTCACAAATGGTATTCCCCCCCCTTTATACCATAAAAACCCTAAACATTTAATTTTAAAAGTTCTACAAACAGTTCAATTACAAAGAAAATATTGATCCAATCAGATAAAAATAATATTATTCATCATTCTTTATACTCCTAAATTCCTACGTTATTTTTCTCACAAACTCACATCTGTTTTTTCATCCACCCTGATCTAAAAACCATCTATTTTTTTAACCTACCTCCACAACGAACCCAAGTAAGAGTTATCCTTCAAAAAATTAAGCATTGCACCTTTTTTTAGCGTACCCATTTCTAACACAATAAAGAAAATCCTCTTAAAACTCCCACCTCTTTCATAAACAAAGATCCATCCACCACAAAACTCCCCCTAAAAACTAAATCCCCCTCAGAAAGTAGTGATATGTATGAATAGAAAAATCAAGAAATTGATTATGGCAGGCATAGATGTATCTATTATTGTAAGTTCCGCTCTACTAGCCACTATTTTTTTAGATCCTTTCATTATTCTTACTTCCGAAACCGTTCTTCTTAGCACCATTTTTATTTCCGTTACCTACCTATCTCTTGCTTTATATTTTCGAATGTTTTCCCGGATGAATCACTATACCGGTTTAACAGAAGTCATTATTTTAACAAGTTGTGTGACTGCAGCCTTTCTGACTTCTGAAGTTCTCTTAACAATTCTTTTACCTGTACGCCTTTTAAGTTTACGCTTTATTTTATTAACGTATCTATTCTCAACATTAGGAATTATTGGTAGCAGAACAGCTATGCGCTTGTACTTTGAGTATAAATATCGAAAGATTCATAAACCAGCTACTGGAGATCCTACTCGTACATTAATTGTAGGAGGGGGACAAGGAGGAAGTATTCTTATTAGAAGGTTACGGAATCATTCTCATTCGTTAAAGGTAATGGGAATTGTAGATGATGATCCTGCGAAACAAGGGGGAATCATATTTGGGGTTCAAGTAATGGGAGCGATTAAAGATATTCCCCATTTAGTAACGAAATATCAGATTGAACAAGTAACCATTGCGGCACCTTCTCTACCAGCCGATCGATACGAAGCAATTGTGGACCTTTGCAATTATGCGGGTGTCCCCGTTAATAAGATGCCTTATATCGAAGATGTTTTACAAGGAAAACTGGAAGTAAGTCAATTTAGAGAAGTAAATGTAGTTGATTTGTTAGGAAGAGAAGAAGTGAAGTTGGATATGCATCAAATTTCCACTCATTTAACCGACAAAGTAGTTTTAGTAAGTGGAGCAGGTGGTTCGATTGGATCGGAGATTTGTCGTCAAATTGCTGCATATCATCCTCAAAAATTATTGTTACTAGGGCATGGTGAGAATTCTATTTATCAAATTGATAAAGAACTAACTGTAAAATATGGTCAACAAATAGAAATCATCCCCTTAATAGCGGATATTCAAGATCGAGAAAGAATATTTGAAATTATGAAAAAGTATAAACCCAACCAGATTTATCATGCAGCCGCTCATAAGCATGTTCCGATGATGGAATATAATCCTCATGAAGCCGTTAAAAACAATATTTATGGCACAAAAAATATGGCAGAAGCTGCCAAAGCCGCAGATGTCGAAAGCTTTGTAATGATTTCAACAGATAAAGCAGTTAATCCACCTAATGTGATGGGAGCAACGAAACGTGTATCAGAAATGATCGTTACTGGTTTGAATGAAATTGGAAAAACAAAGTTCGCGGCAGTTCGTTTTGGAAACGTATTAGGAAGTCGTGGAAGTGTTGTTCCCTTATTCCAAGAGCAAATTAAAAAAGGAGGTCCACTAACCGTTACTGATTTTGAAATGACACGTTACTTTATGACGATTCCAGAAGCCAGTCGATTAGTGATTCAAGCAGGTGCACTAGCATCAGGAGGCGAGATTTTTATTTTAGATATGGGAGAACCGGTTAAAATATTGGATCTTGCTAAAAAAATCATCAAATTAAGTGGGTATACAGAAAAAGAAATCCCTATTGTAGAAACAGGAATGCGACCAGGAGAAAAGCTATATGAAGAGTTATTAGTCGCAAGCGAACGAACCGACCAAAAAGTTGCTGAGAAAATATTTGTTGGAAAAGTAATGAACCAACCATTGATTAGTACAATCAATCAAGTGGAGAAATGGATGGAGTTACCAGAAAAGGAGTTAAAAAAAGAAATTCTTGCCTTTGCTAATACAAATCACAGCTATATAGATGAACAGGAAGAAAGAGAGTTGGTGGAAGACTCGAAGTCCCATGTAGCAGAGAAGAGGATTCAGGGAGGATACATAAATGTATAAACGATGGGGAAAAAGACTTATAGATCTTCTAATCGTTTCTATTGGAATCATTGTCTTATCAGGAATTTTTCTAATCATTGCTCTTCTGATTAAGCTAGACTCGAAAGGTCCTGTACTATTTAAACAAAAAAGAGTTGGAAAAAATAAAACATATTTTAATATTCTTAAATTCCGAACTATGTCTGTAGACACTCCTCAAGATATGCCCACACATTTACTAGATAATCCCGATCAATTCATTACTAAAATAGGGAAATTCCTTCGTAAATCAAGCTTAGATGAGCTTCCTCAATTATTTAATATTTTGAAAGGGGAAATGAGCTTGATAGGACCCAGACCCGCTCTCTGGAATCAAACCGATTTAATTCAAGAACGAGATCGATATGAAGTAAATGAGCTAGTACCTGGAGTTACTGGTTGGGCTCAGATTAATGGAAGAGATGAATTATCTATTTCTGACAAAGCTCATTTAGATGGAGAATACGTAAAAAAAATATCGTTTTGGTTTGATATATACTGTTTCTTCAAAACCTTTACTTCTATTTTAAAGAAAGAAGGAGTAGTGGAAGGAAGCAAAACCGAATTCAAAGAAAATATTTTATTACGCACCCAGACGAAGGAACTAAGTGAATGAATCGCCAAAAGAAAGGGGTGCACAGATGCCCAAAGTAAGTGTGATTATGCCAGTTTATAACGTAGAACAGTACGTTGATCAAGCAATCAACAGTATTCTCAATCAGAGTTTTAAAAATTTCGAGTTCATTATCATAAATGATGGCTCTACTGATCATTCATTGGAACGTATAAAAAAGTACCAAGATGATTCGAGAATTACAGTGATCGATAAAGAAAACGCAGGTGTTTCTGCTGCTAGAAATGATGGAATTAAAATGGCAAAAGGAATCTACCTTAGTTTTATGGATAGTGACGACGAAGTAGAACCTAATTTTTTAGCTAAGATGGTAGAGCATACAAAAAATATCCAAGTAGATATGCTGATGTGTGGGTATTACGTAGAGCACCTAGATGAAAAAGAAGGAATGACCAAACAAGTTCCTGTAAGAATGAGAGCAGGTACATTTACAAAAGAACATCCACCAGATTGGGAAGTGGATGCAAATTCATTAGCGATGCTCGGTTATATTTGGAATAAATGGTATAGAAGACAAGTGATTATTGAAAATCATATTCTATTTAATGAAGAAATGAATTTTTTAGAGGATATTGATTTTAATGCCGCAGCATATAAATATGCAGAGGATTTTCTAGTGTTGGAAAACTGTTTATACCATTATAAACGAAGACGTCGAACTACTTTAGTTTCAACTTTTCGAGAAGAAGATTTTGACATGCAACTTCAATCCATTCTAAAAAGAAAAAGTATCTTGCAAGAGTGGGGACTAGAAACCCCTCAACTAGAACAAGTTGTTGCGTACCTACATGTACATGCAGTTAAAGGGTTCTGTGTTAATCTTTTTCTAAATGAAAACCAATTAACGTTTACACAGAAATGTGAGTATTTAAATAAGGTGATTGAAAGACCACTTACTCAAGAAAGAGTGAAATTGTTTATTCCTCAAAATATAGTGGATCGTATTTTAAAACTAACAATTGGGAAGAAAATGGGGTATGCACTGGCCATCATTAGTACCTTCTACTCTACCCAAAGGAAAGTTTTAAAAATGAAGTTTTGAATATAGAAAGGAGGAATTATTTGTGAACAAAGTAGTACTGATTATTCCCTATTTTGGAGAGTTTCCAAATTATTTTGACTTATTCTTAAAAAGTTGTTCCTACAACCAAGATATCGATTGGTTGTTTGTGACAGACAATGAATTAAATAGTTCTTTTCCCAATATTCATAAGATTCATTGGACGTTTGAACAACTAACGGAACACATTTCTGAAACGTTACAAGTAACGGACGCTATTCCAGCCCCTATAAACTGTGTGACTATCGACCAGCGTATGGAGAAATTTTTAGTGAATATATAAAGGGATATGATTTTTGGGGACATTGTGATTTGGATTTAATCTACGGTGATGTTAGTAAGTATATTAGAGAAGCCCCATTGGAAGAGTATGATCGCATCTTTACTTTTGGACATTTGACTTTATATAAAAACAATAATCAAGTTAATCGATATTATCAATTAAAAGGAAAAAAAGATACAGATTTTTATTACTGCATTCGTTTCCCCGAACCGATGTACTTCGATGAAGGAGGAATGAATCGTCTCCTAGATTATCACGGCATTGCTCAATATGAGTATCCTACCTTTGCAGATATCTGGCCACAGAAAGCCTCATTTAAAAATCGTGTGTTTCATAACGATCAAAACTATAAAAATCAGTTCTTTATTTGGCAAAAAGGAAAAATATTTAAAATCTGGCAAGAAGAGGAAGAAACCAAAAGGCGAGAATACAGTTATATCCATTTGCAAAAACGATCCTTTCCCAAACCAGGACCAGAACTTATAAAAGAAGATACCTACATCATTACTCCTCATGGATTTTACTCCTTGGAAGACCCTCATCTAGAAGATAAACTAAAACCCGATTATTCCCATGCGTACACTTATTATAAAAATAGATATACCAATGTAACACCTAAAAAGGTGAAACGAAAAATACAACTATTCTTACTAAAGTATACCCAGAGTAGTAAGAATAAAAGAAAAGGAAAATGGATGGATGGAAACCAAAAAACAATTAGCTGAACTTCAGCAAGCAATGAAGAAAGCAAAAAACCGTCGTTTATTTGAGCGCTATCAAGCCGTATATCTCTATCTAAAAGGGTACACCATGAAAGAAACCGGACAAATTATCGGTCGTAGTCGTGAAACGGTTAGTACCTATATTAGTACTTATAAAAAAGAAGGAATAGCTGGATTGACTCTGGGACATTCCAGTGGAAAACCGAGAAGATTGAATCCAAATCAAGAAGCAACGCTAGTTGAAGTGGTAACAGAGAAAACCCCTATAGATGTACAAATAAGTGAGCAAGAGCACTGGACACTAGCTGTAATGATTAAATATGTCGAAAGAGAATGGGGATATACATACTCCCTTCGTGGCATGTCCCTTCTTTTAAAACGGTTGGGTTTAATTTACAAAAGGCCTCGCTACACAATGGAAAAAAGCTATACAGAATCTAAATCAAAGTTGGATGAAAAGAAAGCGAAGTGAGAAAATATTCATCCGCCTCTAATCGATCAATCAATCAGATAAGGAAGTGGATCAATGCAACATGTAATTAAAAAGATGGACAGAAATGTCATACGAACGGATCAAAATAAACTCAACTACAATGATGTTTATTTTACTCATAAATATGCACAACTATACGAAGAAGTAGAAAAAGGAGAAACTCAAACTATCTATTTTGAGAATGAACTAGGAAAGGTAGAGTATACCTTCCTTAAACGAGAAGTTCCTTACAAAATAGACGGCAAACAGTACTATGATATTACGACAGCGTATGGATATGGTGGGCCTTGTATTCAAGACTGTACAGATCCTGAAGGATTGTTAAAGGAGTTTAACGCTGCATTTACTAAATATTGCTTGGAACAGGATATTATTAGTGAGTTTATCCGTTTCCATCTATTTGAAAACGAAGAGGTACGAACAAATTTTGATGGACAAGTAAAACTGATGGGTCCACACGTAGCTAGAAATTTAAAACAAACTATGACAAAAAATATGGATAAAGATATCTTATCATCCGTTAGAAAAGCAAAGCGGAATGAAATCACCTTTACGATAGATACAAGTGGGAAACATTTAGATGAATTTTTATTTATTTACTACGAAACCATGAAACGAAATGAAGCAACCTCTTTTTATTACTTCGATCGGGCCTTTTTTGAAAAGCTACATCATCATCTAGAAGGAGAAATCGTTTATATTCATGGTTATATGAATGACGAAATAGTTGGGAGCCTCTCGGTTATTTATAGTGATACATATGGATATGGATTTTTGGGTGGTGTCCTAAAAGAATATTTGAGATATGGGACATCTGCCTTTTTACAATATCAACTAATGGAGTGGTTAAAGGAAAAAGGTGTAGAGTATTTTATTATTGGTGGAGGGTACAGAGATAAGGATAGTCTGTACAACTATAAAAGAAAATTTGATTTACAAGGTAGTTATCCTTTCTATACTGGGAATAAAGTACATAATCAAAAAATCTATCAACTTCAAAATCAATTAAGAAAAGAAGAAGGAGAATTTGATCCAGAAACTACTTTTTTCCCACTTTATCGTTCGTAGTGAAGGTAATGAAACAGGTTTATAAGGAGTGAAGAAGTGCAGAATCTAAAAAAAAGGCCGATAAACAAGTAATCAAAATGGATGAAAACATACTAACTCATTCCGATGTTTACTATAGTCGTGAATATATCCAATTATATGAAGAAAAAGAAAAAGGAAAAACAGAAACGGTTTATTTTGAAAATGAATTTGGCAAAGTAGAATATACTTTTATTAAAAGAAGAACACCTTTTAAAGTGGAAGGAAAACAATACTATGATATTACAACCGCGTATGGATACGGGGGACCGTGCATAAGAGACTGTATAGATGCAAAGAGTCTCTTAGAAGATTTCAATCAATCCTTTAGAAAATATTGTAATAAAAATGATATCGTCAGTGAATTTGTTCGCTTCCATCTTTTTGAAAATCAAGAAGTACAAACATATTTTGACGGTGAAGTGAGTATGATTGGCAATCATGTTGCTAGAAATCTAAAAGAACCTTTAGATAAAAACTTCCATAAATCAATTAGAACATCTATTAGAAAGGCCAAGAGAGAAGGATTAAGCGTTAGCTTTGATTCAACAGGTGAAAACATCAAAGATTTCTTATCAATTTACTACGAAACGATGAACCGAAATGATGCGGAACCATTCTATTATTTTAAAGAATCATTTTTTGAAGAACTCCATCAATCTTTAAAAGGGAAATTTCTATATTCACAAGCTCTATTTGAAGGAGAAATTATTGCTAGCTATTTAAATATTATTGGCAAGGATTATATTTATGGGTTTTTAGGTGGTACGAAAGAGAAATACTTTGACTATAATGCTTCCACTTATTTAGAATATCAAACGATAAAATATGCAAAAGAAAAAGGATTGCAGTATTACATTATGGGCGGCGGGTACGAAGAGAATGATGGGATATATAAATACAAGAAAAAATTTGACTTGCAAGGTGATTACCCATTCTATATCGGTAAGAAAATCCATAATGAAAAAATATATGAGGCATTAAACGCAGTACGTGCAGAAGAAAAAGAAACTTTTGATGCTGATTCAAATTTCTTCCCTTTATATCGTTCTTGAAAAATTTTTATAATAGTTTTAAATAGTCTAATTAAAACTCCTTCTCCATAAAAGATTAAAAATAACACTTCCATACCAGCACAAAATAATGAATATTCTTTGTGCTTAGGGTGTAGTGAAGGAAGGTTTATTAATATGAAACAAATAAATAAGAACTCAATCAATTTATCATTCGATAAAAATGCCTCCTCACAAGAATTAAAAGATATTTATTTAACGAAAGTATATGCAAAATTATTTGAAGAAAAAGAAGAGGGAGAAGTAAGAGTATTCGATTTCGTCTCCCCATACGGTAAAGTGAAAAATATTTTTATTAAAAGAAAAATTCCTTATAAAATAAAAGGTCAAGAGTATTATGATATCACCACAGCGTATGGATATGGTGGCCCCGTAGTATTAGAGACTACAAATGTTACGCAATTATTAAAGGAATATTTTGAAGCGTTTCATCAGTATTGTATTCAAGAACAAATCATCTCCGAGTTTGTTCGTTTCCATCTTTTTGATAATGAAGAGATTTGGAAACAGTTTAATGGAGAGGTACAGCTGATTGGCCCACATATCGTTCGTGATTTAAAGAAAAATAAAGAAGAAGACTTTCATAAAAGTATTCTTCAATCAGTAAGAAGAGCAGAACGGTTAGAGGTAGAAATAGTTTTTGATCCAACTGGTAAATATCTAGACGAATTTCTAGAGGTATACACAGCGACAATGGATTGGCATGATGCAAAAGGATTTTACTATTTTGATAAGTCATTTTTCGAACAAATTCATGAAACAATGGATGGCCATTACCTTTACGTTCATGCACGTTTGGGTGGAAAAATCATTGGTACACGATTAATTCTTTTCGGCGATCAATATGCTTATTACTTTTTAGGAGGGGCCCTCCGCGAATACAGTACTTATAAAGCGGCTAGTTATCTAGACTATGAAATTATCAACTACCTGAAACAAGCTGGAAAAGAATACTATATTTTTGGTGGAGGGTACCGAGGAGAGGATAGTCTCTATCAATATAAAACAAAATTTTCTCAACAAGGACAAGTTCCCTTTTATATTGGTAAAAAAACTCACCTTCCCGAAGTCTATAAACAACTAACTGATATGCGAAGTCAGCAAGGAAATTATGAACCAGATAGTTTATTTTATCCACTCTACCGATCGTAAAAAATTAGAATACCCCTCAATAACCCACGTTTCTCCCCTCATCTCATTAACTGATCAAACAGTTAAGAAAGGACTACACTTATGAAAAAAGTACTTTTTACAGCCACCGTAGATAGTCATATCCTCCACTTTCACATGCCCCACATTCAATGGTTTAAAGAACAAGGATATGAAGTACATGTAGCCAGTAATGGAGCTACTCAGTTAGAAGGAGTAGATCAAAAATTCAATGTCCCTTTTGAAAGAAAGCCACTTAAAGTAAATAGTTGGGAAGCTTACAAGGTGCTAAAACTCTTACTCGAGAGTAATCAATATGACATTGTTCATTGTCATACTCCCATGGGGGCCGTTTTAACCAGACTTGCCGCAAAAAGTCTTCGTAAAGAAGGTACAAAAGTCCTCTACACCGCACATGGGTTCCATTTCTTTAAAGGCGCGCCCGTTCAGAATTGGATTATTTATTATCCAATTGAAAAATTACTAGCTAGTTTTACAGACTGTTTGATTACGATGAATGAAGAAGACTTTCAAGCTGCCCATGAAAGAAAATTTAAAGCTACTGAAATTAAATTTGTTCATGGAGTAGGTGTAGATTTAGAACGGTTCCAGCCACCAACATCTGGAAGAAAACAAGCTCTGCGGAAAGAATATGATATAAGTCCAGATGATTTTGTCATGATTTACGTAGCGGAATTATCTCCAAGGAAAAATCAATCGATGCTAATAAAAGTGATGCGAGAACTTCAAGAAGACTATCCGCAAGTAAAATTACTTTTGGTTGGAAAAGGAGATCTTCATGATCAGTATCAAGCAGAAATCAATCAATTTGGTCTAGCTGATAAAATCCATTTACTAGGATATAGAAGTGATGTAGATAAGCTGATGCAGCTCAGTGATATTGCAGTCTCAAGCTCTCGACAAGAAGGACTGCCAGTGAACGTAATGGAAGCTATGGCGACTGGATTACCTTTAGTTGTTACTGCTTGTAGAGGAAACAAAGATTTAGTTCATCAAAATGTAAATGGGTATGTAACTGAAATAGATGATGTGGATACATTCGTAGAAGGAATTCAAAGTCTCGCTAGCAATGAATTGCTAAAGAAAAGGTTTGGTCGAAGAAGTATCCAGTTAATGGAAGCTTATTCGCTTCAATCAGTAATGGATGAATTGGATATCATTTACAGTACGTACATGGAAACGGATAAAGGAACTCTTGCAAAAGAAAGTCCTGTCAAAATTTTAAACTAACATGATTGAGGAACAACAATATGAAAAAAGTTAAGGTGATCTCATATGGAGTTAGAGAAAGTGAACGTACAAGCTACAGATAATAATCGTTCTCTGATATTTTTTATAAGTATACTAGGAATCTTTTTGAATCAATCGAATGTGATGTTCGGGTTTAACTTATCTCTTGCTGATATTACTATTGTCATGATTCTTTTACTATTATTGATGAATCAATTACTGGACTTGCCAGCAAGAACGTTCGCTCTGTTCTTTCTATTCTCTTTCTTTTTATTAATGAACAGTATTCTTCACATTCCTGGGATTCATCAAATTGAAATTGGACGCAAAGACTTGCTAAAGGACTACTTTAAACTATTTGTATCTTTATTGTACTTTAGTGTAGGAATTCAAGTTGCCAAAATAAAGTTAACCGAGCATCTTTTAAAATGGTTTTTAATAGCTTCCACCCTGATTGGTTTGATTGGGATTTCTTTATTTTTTATAAGAATTCCCAGTTTATCAGACAAAATGCTCTATATGGGCTCTCGCTTAACGGGCTTCATGAATGACCCTAATTACTTTGCAGTCATTCAATGTGCAGCTTTAGCTGTTGTTTTAAGAATTAAAACAAAACAGCCCTGGTTAAAATATGCGAGTATCGTCATTTTGATTCTATCTATTTTTAGTTCTGGTTCGAAAACCGGATTCGTTACTTTATTCTGTCTATTCCTTATTAAAGTAATTCATTCTGTTAAAGAAGGAAAGTTAAAAGGAATTAATTTATTTTATATTTTATTAGCACTCTCTATCCTCTTACTTTTTTCCCCTTTTATCTTACAACTTCTTTTATCTGCATTAGATCTAGTAGCCCAAAGATTTCCGATCTTTTCTCGCGTACAGATGTTACTAACAGATTTTGAACAAGCTGTTTCTGGAGGAGGATCCAGTCGGAACATCCAATGGGAAACCGGAATCCAACTCATTAAAACGCATCCTATAACGGGAGTAGGGATTGGTCAAAATTATCTACGATTGGCTGGATTGATTACTGAAGATGCAAATATTGCTCATAACACCTTTATTACCATGGCTGCTGAATGGGGACTTCCGATAACCAGTGTGTTGTTGATTTATATGGGCAAAGTATTTTTCTCACCGGTAGCAGATAAAAGAAATGAGCAATGGTCCTTAACTGTAAAAGAAATGTTTTTTACATTTCTAATCGGATCGATGGCAGTTTCATTTAACTATTCTAGAATCTTTTGGCTTTTACTAGGAATGATGGTTTTTTACTCATTTCCCGTGGCAAATATCCGACCCTTAAGAATAAAAGACTCTCCTTAGAAGAGAATGTTTTTCATAAGAAAGGAATGCAAAATAATGAAACCATTAGTCAGTATCTGTTGTATCACGTATAACCAAGAAACATATATTGCGAATACCTTAGAAAGCTTTTTAATGCAAAAAACTTATTTTCCGTTTGAAATATTAATTCATGATGATGCTTCGACTGACCGCACTGCGGATGTCATTCGAGAGTATCAAAAGATGTATCCTACCATTATAAAACCTATTCTTCAAAAGGAAAATAAAATGTCACAAGGTATCGAAATTGATTACGTCTACAACTTTACGAGAGCTTCAGGAAAATATGTAGCGTACTGTGAAGGGGATGACTACTGGACAGATCCTGGCAAATTACAAAAGCAAGTTGATTTTATGGAAGAGCATCCACACGTTAGTGCCTATATTCATGCAGATAAAACGATTAATGAATCAGGAGAAAAAATAATTGGCGAACGAAGAGCTTTTTCAGAAGATCATTTTTTAGAAGTAGAAGAGGCTATTTATTTAGATGGTAAATTTGCTCAAAATTCTATGCTCTTTCGAAATGAACATATCGAAAACAACCAAATGCCTGATTGGTACTTTGATGCTCCCGTTTCTGATTATCCTCTCTTATTATTCTTTGCTCTACATGGAAAAATCTACTATAAGAATGAAGTGATGTCTGCCTATCGAAGAGCAGCATTGAATTCTTGGACTCGTACGGTATATTTGGATTCTGAAAAAAGAAAAAAACATTATGAAGAGTTAAGAAGGACCTTACAAGATTTTGATAGTGACACGGAGTATCAATATACAGAAGCTGTCGAGAATCAAATATTTCATGATGAATTCATATTGTTACTAACAAATAAAAGATTAAGAAAAATAAAGTCTCCAACATACCGCGATTTATACAACGAATTACCCCTCACACAAAAAATAAAACTACACGTATCTTATTACCTACCTTTTACACTTACCTTTAACGATTGGCTAAAAGAAACTGGAAAACTATATATTTTTAAACCTAAGGAAACATTTCCTGTGAGTGAATTTTCCATTCCACTAGAGACGGACACAAAAAATATGGGAGTTGAATTGATATGAAGAAAATACAAGTAACTCGTTCCTCCATGCCTCCTTTTGAAAGATACATAGAAGAAATCCGTGGTTTGTGGGATTCTCATTGGCTCACAAATATGGGAGAAAAGCATGAAAAATTAGCGGATCTGTTAATGGATTATCTGAAGACGCCACATTTGTCTTTATTTACAAATGGACATCTCGCTTTGGAAGATGCAATTGCTGCTTTTGATTTGAGTGGTGAAGTTATTACGACACCATTCACTTTTTCATCTACCACACATGCGATTGTTCGAAATGGATTGATCCCTGTATTTTGTGACATTGATCCAGAAACGTATACGATGGATGCTAGTAAAATCGAAAGCTTAATTACCGAGCGAACATCTGCTATTGTTCCGGTTCATGTGTATGGAACCGTATGTGACGTAGAAGAAATTGAACGTATTGCCAAAAAACATAATTTAAAAGTGATTTATGATGCAGCTCATGCTTTTGGGGTAGAAGTGAATGGAAAAGGAATTGCAAATTTCGGAGATGCAGCGATGTTCAGTTTCCATGCTACAAAAGTTTTTAATACGATTGAAGGAGGAGCAGTAACCTTCCAAGATGAGTGGTTGAACGAGAGACTGAACCATCTGAAAAACTTTGGAATTACCGGTACAGAAACAGTCGAATATGTCGGCGGAAATGCAAAAATGAATGAGTTTCAAGCAGCAATGGGAATTACGAACTTACCTTATGTAACAGGAGAGATTGCAAAAAGACAAGCAATCGTTGAATGCTACATGAATGAGTTAGCTGATGTACCAGGATTACGTTTGATTCAGCATCAAGAAGGGGTAAAGACGAATTACGCATACTTCCCAATTGTGTTTGAAGGAGAAGGTTGGAATCGTAATGAAGTAGTGGATGCACTGGCTGAAAAAGGAGTTATTGTTCGTAAGTATTTTTATCCATTAATTAGTGATTACGACTGCTATAAACATTTAAGTTGTAGTGAAGAGAATCCGGTTGCTAAACGAATTGCAGACCAAGTGATCACGTTACCACTGTATGCCGATCTATCACTTGTAGAAGTAAAGAAAATTAGTAAGATGATTCGTGAAATGAGTCCATTAAAAAGTGAAAAAGAGCAAAGTAGTCAATTAAATCTGAAATAGGAGAAAGGAGAAAAAACTGATGAAAGGCATTATTTTAGCAGGGGGAAGAGGAACCAGACTATATCCCATGACACAGGCAATTTCCAAACAACTATTACCTATTTATGATAAACCGATGATTTACTATCCGTTAAGTACGTTACTTTTGGCAGGAATTAGTGAGATTTTAATAATTTCTACACCAAACGATCTTCCTATTTTTGAAAGGCTATTAGGAAATGGTGACCGTTTAGGAATTAAGTTATCGTATCAAGTTCAACACAAACCAAGAGGATTAGCAGATGCATTTCTTTTAGGGGAAGAATTTATCGGAAATGATGATGTTTGTTTAATTCTAGGAGATAATTTCTTTTATGGTCAGGATTTTACGAAAGTTTTACAAGAAGCTAAAAATCTAGATACAGGCGCAGTCATTTTTGGATATGAAGTAAGTGATCCTACTGCCTTTGGAGTGGTTGAATTTGATGAATTTTTTAAAGCTATTTCGATTGAAGAAAAACCAACTCATCCTAAGTCAAATTATGCAGTTCCTGGTCTTTATTTCTATGATAATCGAGTCGTAGAAATTGCTAAATCTGTTGAACCCTCTGAAAGAGGAGAGATAGAAATTACGGCGATCAATAATGCGTACATGGAAATGAATGAATTAGCAGTTATTCCTTTAGGAAGAGGGATGGCATGGCTGGATACAGGAACACCAGGAGGAATTCTAACCGCAGCAGAGTATGTTGAAATGATACAAACGAGACAAGGATTATATATTTCTTGTTTGGAAGAAATTGCCTGGCGAAGAGGGTTTCTAAATGATAAACAGCTAAGGGAAATTGGAGAATCTTTATCGATGACCGACTATGGACAGTACTTACTGAAAATATTGGAGGGCTCAAAGTGGAAAATATACTCGTAACAGGTGGAGCAGGATTTATTGGTAGTAACTTTATTCATTACATGATGGAAGAGTATCCGGATGCAACAATCATAAACGTAGATGCGCTCACCTATGCAGGGAAGTACGAAAATATCGCCGATTTCGAAGCACATCCTCATTATCATTTCATTCATGCAGATATTCGCAATCGTGAAAAAATGGATGAAATCTTCTCGCTTTATCAAATTGATACGGTTGTAAACTTTGCAGCAGAATCTCATGTAGACCGAAGTATTGATGACTCAGAATTATTCTTTTCTACGAATGTTTTAGGAACACAAAGTCTTTTGGATGCAGCGATGACCGCCTGGAAAATAAATATAAATGATAAAAACGATCGGAGTTTTCGACCAGGTGTGAAGTTTCTTCAAGTTTCAACGGACGAAGTTTATGGAACATTACCAGAAACAGGTTCATTTACTGAAGAAACGCCACTTCAACCGAATAGTCCTTACTCAGCCTCAAAAGCCAGTGCTGATTTGCTGGTCCGCGCGTACAACGAAACATATGGTCTACCTATGAATATTACTCGTTGCAGTAATAACTATGGACCTCATCAAGATACTGAAAAGCTCATCCCACTCATGATTACTCAATGTATGCAAGACAAGAAATTACCAATTTATGGAAATGGTTTACAAGTAAGAGATTGGCTCCATGTTTATGATCATTGTCGGGGAATTCATTTCGTATTGAAAAAAGGGAGAGAAGGCGAAGTCTACAATATTGGCGGGAAAACAGAAAAAACAAACTTAGAAATAGTTAAACTCATTATTGAAGCGTTAGATAAATCTCCTGATTTAATTGAATTTGTAACTGACCGACCCGGACATGATCGACGCTATGCAATCGATAATACTAAAATTGCGACAGAATTAGGCTGGGAACCGGTCGTTGACTTTGAAGATGGTCTACGTCAAACCCTTCACTACTACTTAAATCCAGTCCTGAAACAATAAAATTGGAGGATGAAGAAAATGGGAGAAACAATTGGAGTTTTTGAATTAATTAAGTTAATTAAAAACAAATGGTTTGTTATCGTATTGACAAGTTTAGCTGGGTTTTTATTAGCTTTTACAGTAAGTACATATGTTATCCAGCCGCAGTATGTTTCAACAATCAGTTTGTTGGTTAGTCGATCACAAACAGAAGAAGAACCCTTGCAACAAGGCGAAATTAATACAAATATTCAAATGATTAGTACTTATCGAGACATGATTGAAAATCCAGTAGTTTTAGGAAAAGTAATGGAACAATTACCAAATTCCATATCAGCTAAAGAACTATACGATAAAATTAAAGTGCAGACACAGGGAGATTCCCAAATATTCAGTATTAAAGTAACCGATTCAGACCCTAATCGTGCAGCCTTGATAGCCAATGCAGTAGCTGAAGTGTTTAAGGATAGTATCGGAAGTATCATTAATGTGAAAGATATGATTATTTTATCTCCAGCCACCCCCAATCCCACTTCTGTTTCTCCAGATATAAAATTCAACCAAGCTGTAGGAACAATAGCCGGAGCTGTCTTAGGAGTAGCATCCATTTTGATCTTTACTATGGTGGATACACGAGTATATGATGAATACTTTATATCAGAACAGTTAGAGTGGAACCGTCTAGGTACGATTACCTCTATTCGAAATGAAGATCACGTACCTGTAAAATCTCCAGAAAAAGACAACAAAAAAGAAAAATCAGTTCCTATTGAACAAGTGAAAAGTAGTATAAACGGATAAAAGAAGAAATGAGGAATTCATGATGTTAAAAAAATTAAACTTATTTTCTCAGAAAGATGTGGACACACTTATTACTCACACAAATCCGCACTCGATTATTTCAGAAGAGTTTAAGACCCTTCGTACAAATATTCAGTTTGCAATGGCTAATAGTCCTTTACAAACGCTCATGGTTACTTCTGCTAACGAAGGAGAAGGGAAGACAACCATAAGTGCCAATACAGCAATGTCCTTTGCCCAACAAGGAAAAAAAGTTCTGTTAGTGGATTCTGATATGCGTAATCCTACCTTACATAAGCTATTTCAAGTAAAAAACAAGAGTGGATTATCAAATTTATTGAGTGATCCTTATCTATCTTTTTCTCAAGTCTTTCAGCCAACACCCCATTCAAATCTTACCTTACTTACGAGTGGTCCAAATCCATCTAATCCTGCTGAACTAATGGATTCCGATCAAATGAATGAATTGATAGAGAAATTTAAAGATGAATTTCAACTTATTATCTTTGATATGCCCCCTATCCTTCCTGTTTCTGACTCGCAAATTATGGCTGCTCGGGTAGATGGAACAGTTTTTGTTATCCGAAGTGGTTCAACAGATAAAAAAGATTTATTAAAAGCTAAGGAACTATTGCAATATGCCAAAGCAACGATAATAGGAGCCGTTCTAAATGATAAGAAAAATAAAAAGTTAAGCAAATCTGACTATTATGGTTATGGAGTTGGATGACTTAAAGGGAGGAAGATACATGATGACACCTACTCAATATAAAATAAAACGATTATTAGATTTAGTTTTTGGAAGCATCTTTTTCATCTTGAGTTTACTGGTAATCATCCCTGTTGGAATTGCTATCAAAATAGCAGATGGGGGACCAATGATTTCCAAGCATATTCGGGTTGGTCAAAAAAGTCAACTGTTTGTAATGTATAAGCTACGCACAAGGAAAGTAGAAGCACTTACTCCAGAAAATTGGGGGAAAGTTCCAGTGGAATGGGTAACCAGCGTGCCTGATTCTTTTCAATACGATAAAGATACACAAACGCTTGGTAATGTTACGCGTTTAGGAAAAGTTCTGAGGAAAACTCGTATCGATGAGCTTCCTCAATTGTGGAATGTCGCCATTGGTAATATGAGTATCGTGGGTCCTAGACCAGAAGTTCGCGAAATTGCTGATCATTACGATGAAGAACAGATGAAGAGATTAAGTATAAAACCTGGAATAACTGGATTGGCTCAAATTCAAGGAATCTGTAATATGCCTTATGGAGACAAAGTACGGTTGGATAATGAATATGTAAGTCAATATAGTATTTGGTTGGATATGAAAATCTTACTACTAACATTTGAATTACCTTGGAAAACTTTATCACAACCGTCACATCCTAATGAAAAATCCATTATTCGCTGAAATAAATTTGATCATCTTATTCTTTTTCTCTTTCATACAAGAGGAATTTATGAGAATAGAAATAGAGGGAACTTATGGAAAAGGAAAAAACATTACAAAAAACAACAATCCACGGCATGCTTTGGAGTTTTATGGATACAGCAGGTACACAAGTGATTCAACTAATTGTTCACTTAATTTTAGCACGACTTTTGACTCCTAAAGATTTTGGGATTGTAGGTATGGTGACGATTTTTATTGCTCTTTCATCTGTTTTTGTAGATGGTGGTTTAACGAATGGATTGATTAGAGAAAAGGAATCTACACAAGAAGATTACTCCACAATTTTCTATTTTAATCTTTCTATGGCGATCATCTTGTATATTCTCTTGTTTGCATCCGCAGAATATATAAGTGTATTTTTTGAACAACCTCAGTTAGTAAATATTATTAAGGTGATTGGACTCATTCTGATCATCAACGCATTTGGGCTTATTCAAAAAACAATTTTAACAAAAAATATTAACTTTCGAACTCAAATGAAAATAAATGTGTTTTCATCTATCCTCTCAGGAGTAATTGCTATTGTTTGTGCGATAAGTGGATGGGGAGTATGGAGTTTAGTTGTACGAACGATGGCCATGCAATTTATTCAAGCATCTTTACTTTGTATTTCCAATCGCTGGTTTCCATCGTTGGTGTTTAGCATTTCTTCATTTAAAAGACTATTCCAGTTTGGTTGGAAATTACTCCTTTCGAATTTAATTACTCAACTGTATGGCAACCTATACTCCTTCATTATTGGAAAAAGTTTTTCTGCTACTACACTAGGGTATTATTCAAATGCAGTTAAATTCAGTGATACGGCTGCCTATTCACTTTCTGTTTCTGTAGAAAAAGTGAGTTTTCCTGTATTAAGCTCCATTCAAGACGATACAGCAAGATTGAAGAGAGGGTATAAGAAAATCATAAAGAATGCTGCTTATTTATCATTCCCAATTATGTTAGGTCTAGCAGCAATAGCCGAACCCTTTTACGAGCTCTTCTCGGTGAAGCATGGCTTCCTTCCATTCCATATTTTCAACTGCTTTGTATAGGTGGAATGCTTGTTGCTATTCAGTCCATTAACTTGAGTGTTCTTCAGGTAAAAGGACGTTCCGATTTATTCTTAAAATTAGGATTAATTCAAAAAGCAACAGGATTTATTGCCATCAGTATTGCCTTACTTCTTCGATTAGGAATCATGGGATTGCTATGGGCAATGGTTATTGATTCTATTATGGCTTATTTTATTAATGCTTTTTATTCCAAACGGTTTTTGGGATATTCGATTCCCGAACAATTAAAAGATCTAAGACCCATCTTTTTGATTGCCGTTGTGATGGCAGGTCTTACCTACTCATTGAGTTATTTATTAACGATAAATGATATTTTAATGGTACTCATTCAAGTGGTATTTGGAGTGAGTGTGTACATTTTGTTATCTTGGATTTTTAAAATAGAAGAATTAAAAACGATTTATCAAATTCTACAACCTATTCAAAAAAAGATATTTAAAAAGGTTGCTCCAAGCAGATAATAAAGAGGAGGAAAGAATCAAATTTTTCCGCCTCTTTATTTAATAATTCCGAACTGTAGAATTTCGGTTTTTCTGTTATATGTAGTATAATAAAGATATACAGAAGTTCATACTAGCAACGATGTAAACGGTTGTAACTGCTTTTGTTAGGAAGTATGGATGAGTATAGAATGAATGAAAGATAGGGGGAAAAGGTTATGCATAAATTACTAATAGCAATTGCACTGGTCGGGATAAATGGGATGTATGGAAATTTATCTGGAGAAGAAACTGCAGGGGTTTTTGATTCTTCAGCGATTTCTTTTACACATATTCAAATAGGGAGAGAAGAGTCAGGAGAACGATATGCAGAAAAAGTACAGGATGAGGAAATACTTGATGACGTTGAAATAGAAACGGAACCAGAACAAGTCGTACAACTCCAAGTAGATATAGAGTCAGAAGTAATTGAAGAAGTGATTGAATTAGAAAACGAAATAATAGAAACAGAAACACAAGCAATTATACCGACTGTATCGGAAGAAATTATTTTAGAAGAGCAAGTAGAACCGGAACTGGACAAAGAAGTAATTGAACCGGAAACGCTGGAAGAAGAATTAACCTATGACCAATTAACACAACGTGATGGTGAAGATGGCAAACCAGAACCAGTTCCACCAGAAGTGAGTGAGTCTTGGTACGTGGAAGAAACCGCGACACAAGGACTGCAGCTAATTGTAGAAACGTATTCTATTCAAGATTTTTCCTTTGTGATTGATACGTGTCCATCTAATTATGTGTACCAGTATGAGTTCTACGCAAATTCACCAGAAAATGATCATGTAAATTTAGTTGGAATCTACCAGTATGATGCAACAGGAAATCGTACCTTCCAATTAAATCAAATAAGTGGAATATGGGAATAATAAAAAAAGGTTTTTCTACCCAAAATACCCTCTTGAGAAAGGCGTCGTGAAGCGCTTTTCTCAAGAGGGTATTTTTTTAAGGAGAGTAGGGGATTTGAACCCCTGCATGTCTTTCGACACCTAACGCATTTCGAGTGCGTCCTCTTCAGCCGGGCTTGAGTAACTCTCCATAAAAAATACTATAAACAAAAAAACGGGTTTTGTAAACGGTTTTTGAAAAACGATAAAAATTATTCTGTTAAGGGTCGAATGATGATCTAGATTGTGAGATACTAATAGTTACAAACGATTTTTAAAAAGGTGGATGAACAGATGAAATTTTCAGAATATGAATATATACGTCCAGATTTTAAAATATACCAAGCAGAAGCAAAAGCAGTAATTGAAAAATTGAAACAGGCTACCGATGAAGATGAAGCATGCGCAGCGGTGATTGAAATGAATCGTCTCATGATCGAACAAGACAAACAAGCTCAAATTGCATTTGTTAGACATACCATTGATACGAAAGATGCTTTTTATGAAGCGGAAAATGATTATTGGAATGAATATTCACCCTTATATGATGAAATTTATGATGAATATTACCGCGCACTACTGGATTCACCTTATCAGTCAGATTTAGTTACGGTTTTACCAGAACAATATTTCAAAATGGCTGAGTATAAATTAAAAACTTTTAGTCCAGAAGTGATAGAGCTTCTTCAAAAAGAAAACGAATTAGGAAGTGCGTATAACAAATTAATTGCTAGTGCAGAAATAGATTTTGATAATAAAACATTAAATTTATCGCAATTAGGTCCGTACATGCAATCTACTGATCGAGAAATACGTAAAAAAGCTTCCAAAGCGTCCTCAGAATTTTATCAACAAAACGAAGATAAAATAGATCATATTTATGATCAATTAGTACAAGTACGAGATCGAATGGCTAAAAAATTAGGCTTTAAAGATTTTGTGGAATTGGGTTATATTCGTATGGAACGATATGATTATGATCGTGAAATGGTACAAGTGTATCGAGAACAAATCCTTAAAGAAGTAGTTCCCGTGGTCAATAAATTAAATGATCGCCAAGCAAAGAGAATTGGTGTCGAAGACCTTCAATACTATGATTTGAACTTAAAGTTCCTGGATGGTAACGCAACTCCAAAAGGGGACTCCGCTTATATTAAAGAAATGGGTAAGAAGATGTACCATGAGCTTTCACCAGAAACAGCTCATTTCATTGATTACATGTTTGAAGATGAGTTGATGGATTTGGAAACCAAAGAAGGGAAATCAGGCGGCGGATATTGCACCTTTATACCAGAATATGATTCTCCATTTATTTTTGCCAATTTCAATGGAACAAGTGGAGATGTGGATGTGTTAACTCATGAAGCAGGACATGCTTTTCAAGTGTTTCAGTCCCGCTGGATTAAGCAGCCTGAATTAGTATTCCCAACGAGTGAAAGTGCAGAAATTCATTCAATGAGCATGGAGTTTTTCACCTATCCATGGATGGAACTATTTTTCAAAGAAGAAACAGAAAAATATAAATTCTCACACCTATCCGGTACATTAGAGTTCTTACCTTACGGTGTACTAGTCGATCACTATCAACATGAGGTTTATGAAAAACCTGAAATGACTCCAGCAGAACGAAAAGATGTATGGCGAAAACTAGAAAAAATGTATACTCCGCATAAAAATTATTCAGAAAATCCATTTTTAGATAAAGGAACGTTATGGTATCGACAAGGGCATATCTTTGATACACCTTTTTACTATATCGATTACACCTTAGCTCAAGTTTGTGCTTTGCAATTTTGGAAACGAGCGATTGTCGATAAAGATGATGAAGCTTGGAGAGATTATTTAAGAATTTGTGAAGTGGGCGGTACGTTGACATTCCTACAAATGGTAGAGCGTGCAAACTTAAAATCACCATTTGAAGAAGGTTCGTTAACCGATGTAATACAGGCAATCGATGACGTCTTATCAAAAGTAGATGATCAAAACTTATAAGAAAAAGGGAAGGGGATAAAGAGTGATTGAATTAAAAAACATTAGTAAAACCTATGGGATGAAGCAAGCACTAAAAAATATAAATGTGACAATCAAACCAGGTGAAATATTTGGTTTGATTGGTCATAATGGTGCTGGGAAATCGACGGCAATTAAATCACTAGTAAGTATTATCGAACCTAGCGAAGGAGAGATATGGGTAGACGGAGAACAACTTTCAGAAAATCGTTTAAATATTAAAAAAAGAATCGGATATGTTTCAGATTCTCCGGATATGTTTTTACGACTGACAGCAGCAGAATATTGGAATCTGATTGCGGTAGCCTATGATGTTTCAGAAGAAGAAAAGACCAAACAACTTAAAAAATTTATGGAACTTTTCGATATGACGGAGCACCAATCGGAAGTGATTTCTTCTTTTTCACACGGAATGCGTCAAAAAACCTTTATCATTGGAGCTTTACTACCCAATCCAGATATTTGGATTTTAGATGAGCCAATGACGGGGCTAGACCCACAAGCTTCCTTTGACTTAAAGGAATTAATGAAACAACATGCCGCAGAAGGAAACATTGTTTTATTTTCTACTCATGCTCTGGAAATTGCCCAGCAGCTTTGCAATCATATCGCTATTTTGAAAAAAGGAGAAATTCTTTATGATGGAACGACTCAAGATCTAATTGCACAAAATGAAAATGAGTCTTTAGAGACCATTTATTTGAAATTAGCTGGTCGTCAATCAAAGGTAGAAGAAAATGAAAGCTCAGCCCTTTTTGAAAGGGGTGAATAAGATGCAGTTCAAGAAAATAGTAGAATTAAGTAAAGTGAATTTACTTTATGCTAACCCACAAATGATTCAAAAAAAACGTAAAAAAGAAGAGAAAACAGGCGAAGTTTCTAAAATATCGGCTCCTGCATCGGTATTACTGAATAATTTATTTATTCTGGTTTTATTTATGTTCCTCTATAGTTTTATGTTAGGAACGATTGATTTTAATCAGTACCCTGGTTTTTTCACTATTTATATTTTAATGTTTTCAATCATGACGATCTTGCAAGGCTTCTATATTATTTATAATCTTTTCTATGAGAGTAAAGATTTAGAATATTATTTACCTTTACCCTTTACGACAACTGAAATTTTTTTAGCGAAATTAATCGTTATTTTTTTATCAGTAATTCCTTACTTGGCTCCAGCCGGGGCTGTTTTATATATGACTGGTAGAGATGCGGGGCGTAGCGTTTTACCAGCTCTGCTCATCGCGTTCTTATTATTTATCTTATTGATGGTAGTCGTTTTTATGCTAGCAATCGTCTTTGTTCATTTCATTACAAAATTAGCTATTTTCCAGAAACATAAGAAAATGATGACGACAGCACTATACACGATATCTAGTATTGGAATGATTGCCGTTATTTTCTTTATTACAAACTTGAGTAATAGAGAGCTAGATATGCCAATAGATCAGGTTCTTCCCGATTATCAACCGATTCCATTTATAAAAGCATTCCATACGACAGCCACTCAGCCACTCAGTCAAGAGAGTTTATTAGGCATGGCATTTTGGCTTATCATCGTTTTGGTATTAGGTGGAATTTTATTTAAATGGATCATCCCTACTTTTTACCAAGCATCTGTAGATCAACCGGTACAAAAAACAAAGAAAAATAAAGATGCTATTTCCAAAGAAAGTAGGAAAAAAACTAAAAAGGTAGGAAAACAACCTGAAACCATTCATAAAATATTATGGAAATATAATTTGGGATTAATTCAAGATGGAACACTAATGATGCAATACCTTAGCTCAAACCTTATTTTACCTATCTTTATGTTGGGCCCTTTGTTGTTAGGTGGCAATACGATTCCTGAAATACCAAATTATTTTTGGGGATTATTTTTCTTCGCAGGGTTTGTATACACGTTTCTAACATTAAATGCGGTATCAGTTGTTGGAATTATTATTTCATTGGATCGTGAAAACTTTCTTTATATGAAATCATTACCTTTTTCAATGGAAAGCTATTTAAAACAGAAATTTTTATTTGCCTTTACTGTGCAGTCTTCATTGCCTGTTTTAATTGTTGTGATCTTACTATTCATGGCAAAAATTCCATTATTATTTGGAGTTTGTTTTATCCTGGGTCTATTGACAGGGCTGTTTACGATGAGTCAATTTTATTTTGTGAGAGATTATCGATTCTTAAGTCTAGATTGGCAAAATCTAACCGAACTATTTGGAAGAGGTGGAGGAAATTTTGTACAATCTATGAGTATTTTTGGTTCTGTATTCGTAGGGATTATTACTATTGTGGCATTTACGTTCCTGTTGTTTAGTCTAGATTCAGTTTGGAGAATCATTGCTTCTTCCGCCATGGCTCTATTTCCATTAATGATTGCATGGTTAGTTACGTATCGATATAAAAAGAAATTTTGGCACAGTTTAGTGATTAAAATAAAGAATGAGTTTTTAAAAAAGTAGGCAGAAACCCGGTATGATGGGATTTGCCTACTTTTTTTATATTACTTTAATAAGTGTCAGAGAAAGTTTTATTCTTCTTTGTTATGAGCTCGTCCAAACCATTCTAAAATAGCTTCCAATCTCTCTACTCGGTAGCTAGGACGACCGGTTCGTGACAACTCATGATTGGAATCAGGAAATACTAGCATTTCTGCAACTTTACCTGAAGTCTTTAGTCCGTTATAAAACTGTTGCGCTTGTTCAAATGGACACCGCAAATCTTCTAGAGCATGAATCAAAAGGGTAGGTGTTTCTACTTGTTGAACATAGGCTAAAGGTGAAATTTTCCATAGCTCTTTCGCATTAGATAAGTCATATCCCATTTCATTTTTATAGAAAAAATAACCAATATCACTTGTTCCAAACATAGAGACAAAGTTGGACATTGAACGCTGTGAAACTGCTGCTTTGAAGCGATTTGTCTGTGTTACAATCCAGTTTGTCATAAAACCACCATAGCTTCCACCGGTTACAAATAAATTTTTATCATCTACAAAAGAATAATCTAGAATAATTTGATCTATTATAGTCATAAGATCAGTATAGTCTTCTTTTCCATATCGTTTATAGACGCCAGATGTATGCTTTTGCCCATATCCATAGCTTCCTCTTGGATTCACCAACAAAACGATATAACCATTAGCAGCTAAATATTGTGCTTCATAGTAAAAATTAAGAGAATGCATTGTATAAGGTCCACCATGGATATTTAAGATTAGTGGATATTTTTGATTCTCATCAAAATGAGCTGGTAACACCATTAAGCCATGGATGATTCCTCCATCCGTTGCTTCATATTGGATCTCTCGGTACGTTGCATAAGAATAATTTGAATAGTATTGGTTTGTAGAATGAGATAGAGTTGTCCACTCATTATTTTTAAATTTTTTAATCTGAACGGGGTCTTCAGGTTGGCTGATGAATGCATAAAGAACTCCTGTTTCAGAAACGATATATTCTTTTACAACGGAGTTATCGGGAGATATCTTTTTCAATTCCCCATCAAGAGTTCCTTCATATAGATTGACCCTTCCATATTCGGAAGATTGAACAAAAAAAGTAGAAGAATCGGGATTCCATTGAAGAATTGGGTTACCAACATTTTGGAAAAAGTCAGAAACACTATTATCTGCGAACTGGATATCAATTTTTTTAGTAATCTCTTTTATTGTTTCTTCTTTTATACTATAAAGAAAGAGACTGAATTGATTTGGTGTTTCATAAGGAAGAGGATTACCTACCATAGCTAGATAATTTCCATTGGGACTAATAGCTGCTTCACTAAATATACCCGTTTGGAATTTTTTGGTAATATGTTGTAGTGATTCTGTTTCTCGTTCATAAGCAAATATCCCTGAATCATGATTGTATTCATCATCTTCCACTAGACTTTTTTCGAAATAAACAATGGTTCCTTCTCTATTATTATCAACAGTTCTACGTAAGCCGTATCCTGTTGATTGAGTAGAGATAACTTTGACTTCACCTGTTTCGATATCTTGTTGGCAGAGATAGTGGGCAAGATCTTGATTGATAAAACCGATACCATTTGCTTGGTAATTCAGATGATCGATTCGATAGAAAGGTGCTTTGGGTTTCTCTTTTTTATCTCTATGTTCGTTCCAAAAGAATGTTTTCCTACCTTTTTTTTCTAGCTGAGAAGTAAATAAAAAACTATTTTCATCCGGAATCCACTGAACATGTGAAATAGAATGGGATGAAAAGGTAAGTTGCTTCTCTTTTCCATTCTTTAAATTCAAGAGAAATACTTGATTTATTCCCTTTTTGTTTGATAAATAAAGGAGTTGCTGATTCTGGATGCTAGGACAGGTGTTTTGCATTCCATTTTCAACAATGGCTATCTCTTCACCTTTGCTAAGATTAATAGCAAAAATAGCAGACTGGTAATCGTCCTGCTCTTTATTGATCGTTGTTTTAACATAGAAGAGTCGTTCATTATTTTCTCCCAGAGCAGGAGAAGAAAGAGAAATTAAATCGTAAAGACTCTCAGCATTACTAAAGGTTTTCATAAATCATTCCTCCAAACAGTATGAGTAGTAGGCCAGTATTCTCAGATGAATACGCAATAGGTGCTAGTAGGTAAATAGTAAAAAAACTGGATCACGAGTGTTCGTGCTCCAGTTTTTTCGTTAAAATTTTTTATTCATCTTTCAATGATACATTGACTCCATCGTCATTTACTATAACAACTTCATTATTTGCACGTACATCATAGCCTTCTACATCTTTAGAAAGACCATTTGCTGTTTCAGACAATTCAATTTCAATACGAGAATGATCTCCCATAATGATTTCTAATGCTTGATGATACAAATCTACTCGTTTTTCACGATCTGTTTCAGTTAGTGCGTTATCTAAAAGAGCATCAACTTCCGGATTATTGTACCCACGTCCATTACCTAATGAACCGATATTGTTAGAATGGAACTCTTGGTTTAGATAGAAGAAAGGATCTGGGTCCCAAGACCATCCACCAATGTTCATGTCAGCTTCACCAGAGGAGACTGTTTCACTGTAGGTACCCCATTCTTGTGGATTAAGTTGAATATCAATATTCAAGTTTTCCTTCATTTGATCTTGGAAAATCGTACCATATGGGATACGTGCATCAGATAGATATAGATTAATAGAGAAACCATCTGCATATTCAGTTTCTGCCAGTAGTTCTTTTGCTGCTACAGGATCATATTCAGGAATAAAATCTTTGGAATTTTCCATATAACCCCAAGAAGCTTTTGGAAGAGGAGAGTAGGAAACTTCAGCACCTCCCCATTGATTTACGCCATTAACAATATCATCTACATTAGTAGCCATATAGATTGCTTCGCGGACTTTCTTATCCATAGTAGGACCTTTCATCATATTCATATCTAGATAGAAAGTAGAGAATCCAGGAATACTTACAAGTTCCACGTTGTTTCCTTGTTTAATGACCTCTCGGTTTTGACCGCGTACATCTGTTGCTATATGAATATCACCAGAAAGAAGAGAATTAACCATCATATTTCCATCCGTAATAATTTTGAATGTTACTCCATCCAGGTTTGGACTTGCTCCCCAATAATTATCATTACGTACTAATTCAATTTGCTGACCAGATTGGAAGTTTTTTAAACTGAATGGACCAGTACCAACTAAATGCTGAGCAAATTGATCTCCCCATCCTTCTACTTCTTCTTTTGGAACAATAATGTTCCCTGGATCAGTCAGCATCGACATGAAAGCAGAGCTTGGAGTTGTTAAATGGAAAGCTACTTCGTAATCCCCTAGCACTTCTATTGATTCAATTCCACTCAACCGATTCAATGCAGAGTCAAAAGCAGAACGGTCTAAACTAAACTTCACATCTTCTGCAGTTACTTCTCGTCCATCTTGATAATCGCCATCTTGAAATTTTATTCCTTCTCTTAATTGGAAGGTATAGGTCAGACCATCTTCCGAAACAGCCCATTCTGTAGATAAAGAAGGTATGAATTCAGAAAAGTCTTTACTGTATACGATGAGAGTATTACCAATTTGGCGGACCACATTTGCTTCGTATTGACTGGTGTAGCTAGTTGGATCCAATGAACTTACATTTGCAGCAAGCCCAATATTAAGAATGCCCCCAGTTTGAGTAGTTGTAGATTCTGCGCCTGCTGATTGTGTACTATCATTTTCTTCATTTCCTCCTCCACATGCTGCTAATAGTGCGATACTGGAAAGTAGAGTAAGAAATGTCTTTGTTTTCTTTTTCAAAATATCTTCCTCCTTTTTAGTTATAGAAATAACTTTGTATATAGTGTAAATGAGAAAACGATTTTAATCTCATTCAACTTTAATAGAATGTAACACATAATATAGAAAGTGTAAATAATTAAGTGAATAAATTTGAAATTTAAACTCATTATATAGGGTTGTTGGTGAATTTATAGAATAAAAGAAGATTAGATTTACATTAAATTAAGATGATGGTAGAATAAGCGCATTACAAAAAAGAACTAGAATTACAGATAGTGTAATTAAGAAAGGGGACCAACTCCATGTCAAAATATATTATTAAACGAATCATCAATGTAATCCCAACGCTCTTTATCGTAGCAGTCATTGTTTTTGCTGTAACTCGTATCATACCTGGAAATCCTGCTGCAGCTTTGCTAGGACCTCAAGCCAGTGCAGAAGAAATTCAGAAGATGACCATACAAATGGGATTGGATAAATCTTATCCGGAACAATTTTTTAATTATCTAAAAGGCCTCTTTTCTGGAGACCTAGGTTATTCCTATGCCTATAACATGGATGTTTCAGAATTAATATTGGGAAGATTTCCTAATACAATTATCTTGTCAGCTGCGGCTTTACTTATTGCCCTGTTGATCGGAATCCCCGCTGGTATCATCTCTGCCTATAAAAGAAATACCTTCTTGGATTATCTAGTTATGATGATTTCTTTAATTGGAGTATCAATGCCAGTGTTTTGGCTAGGAGTCATGCTCGTTCTATTGTTTAGTGTCAATCTAGGGATTCTTCCAGCAACAGGTATGGGAAACTGGTCGGAAGGTCCTGCTATTTTCTTTAAGCATCTATTACTGCCTAGTATTACGCTTGCCACAATTCCTATGGCAAACTTTGCACGAATTACCCGATCTAGTATGTTGGAAGTTCTCTCACAGGACTATATTCGAACGGCTCGAGCAAAAGGATTGAATGAAAAAACTGTTATTTGGAAGCATGCATTGAAAAATGCTTTTAATCCCATCCTTTCTGTTTTAGGAATGCAAGTAGCAGGATTATTAGGTGGATCAGTATTGACAGAAACAATTTTCAGCTGGCCAGGAATGGGAAAGTTGGTTACAGATGCCATTGATCGGAGAGATTACGGGGTAGTGCAAGGAGTTGTCATCTTTATTGCATTAATCTATGTAGTTACCAACTTAATTATTGATATTTCATATAAGGTAGTTAATCCAAAAATTACTTATGACGGAGGTGGAAATTAATATGGAAAAAGCAATCGTTGAAAATGGATTGGGCGAAACAAAACCAGGTTTTTTCAAAAAACTCATAAAAAACAAGCTTGCTGTCTTCGGTTTAATTATTATTGTAATAGTCATATTAGTAGCGCTATTTGCTCCATGGATTGCAACACATGAGCCTAATCGAATCCAAATCACAGAAACTTTTATAAAGCCAGGAGCTATGGGACATATTTTAGGAACAGATAGTTTTGGAAGAGATTTATTCAGTAGAATCGTTTATGGTGCTCGTATCTCTATAGTTGTCAGCTTAGGCGCTGTAGTTGTAGGTGGCCTAATTGGTACAGTTCTAGGTTTAATTGCTGGTTATTTTGGGGGGGCAATTGATACCTTTATAACGCGTTTAGTAGATGGCTTCTCTGCTTTTCCATTCATACTACTGGCTATTTTTTTAATGACGATACTAGGTCAAGGCTTATGGAATGTTATTTTTGCCATTGGTGTAGGAAATATCCCTGGATTCACGAGAATTGTTCGTGGACAAGTACTTAATGTAAAGGGAGAGGAGTATATTGAGGTCCAACGTTCACTAGGAGCAGGACACTGGCATATTCTTTTTCAACATATATTACCGAATAGCATGGCACCATTGGTCGTTCATGGCACGATGAGTATTGCAGGTGCAATTATTTCGGAAGCCTCTTTAAGTTTCTTGGGCCTCGGTGTACAACCTCCCACTGCTTCTTGGGGATCCATTCTAAAAGATGGAAAGGATTTTCTTTTCTTGAATCCTGAAATTGCTACTTTTTCTGGACTTGCAATCTTGATTACTGTTCTAGGTATAAATACCCTGGGTGATGGAATCCGCGATGCATTGGATCCAAAATTGAATGATTAAAAGGAGGAACATCATATGGATGAATTATTAAAAATAAAAAACCTTCACGTGACCTTTCAAAGTAGTTCCAAAGTAAACTTTCACGCCATCAAGGGAATTGATATTACTATTGGGAAAAATGAAACAGTTGGAATTGTAGGGGAGTCTGGCTCTGGAAAAAGTGTTACAGCAACTTCTGTGATGGGATTACTACCGAAGAGAACTATTGTGACAGCAGAGGAAATGAGCTTTGAAGGAAAGGATTTACTTGGGTTTACACAAAAGAATTCCAGAAAATCCGTGGAAATGATATCTCAATGATTTTCCAAGATCCATTGACTACTCTCAATCCAGTTTATACAGTTGAAAATCAAATTGTGGAAACAATTCGTGCACATAATTCTATATCCAAAAAAGAAGCTAGAGAATTAGCCTTGGAAATGTTGGAAAGAGTAGGTATTCAAGATCCGGTTCGTAAAATCAAGATGTATCCACATGAATTTTCAGGAGGGATGCGGCAACGGGTAATGATTGCTATCGCATTAGCTTGTAAGCCCAAATTACTGATTGCAGATGAACCAACTACTGCTTTAGATGTAACCATCCAAGCTCAAATCTTGAGTTTATTGAAAGAACTACAGAAAACCAGTGGTACGTCCATAATTATGATTACCCATGATTTGGGTGTCATTTGGGAAACGTGTGACCGTGTAATAGTCATGTTTAAAGGACATGTAGTAGAAAGTGGAACGACCAAACAAATTTATGATAATCCCGTTCATCCTTACACGAAAGGTCTATTGCGTTCACAAATTAACCAAGGAACCATACATGATGAAGAACTGCCCACCATTCCATATGGAGCATTTGTTAAAGATATGCAACAAGAAGAACAGTTGGCAATGAATGAAGTAGAAGAAGGACATTACGTAGCAAAATTTACTTTGGATGAACCAGTCCAAATATAAAAGGGAGGTAGTTGAGATGGAGGAAGAAAAAATAATCAGTGTTCGTCATTTAAAAAAATACTACCCTATCCCTAAGGCGCTCCCTTTTCAACGAGAGAGAGAATACGTGAAGGCTGTAGACGATATAAGTTTTGATTTATACAAAGGGGAAACGTTGGGAATAGTCGGGGAGTCTGGGAGTGGAAAATCGACGATTGCTCGCCTTGTAAACCGTCTGATTAAACCGACGGAAGGGGAAATTTATTTCCGTGACCAAGAAATTACTACAACTTCAAAAGAAGAGATGAAGGGGTTTCGCCGAGCTATTCAAATGGTTTTTCAAAGTCCTTATGGCACATTGGATCCACGAAAGACAATCGGCTATTCTTTGATGGAACCTTATATCATTCATCAAATCGGGTCCCGTGAAGAACGCCTTAAAAATGTACATCGCTTATTAGAAATGGTCGACCTACCTGCTTCTTCAGCAAACAAATACCCACACGAATTTTCTGGTGGACAGCTTCAGAGAATCAACATTTCTCGAGCGGTGGCGTTACAGCCTGAGATACTTATTTGTGATGAATCCGTATCAGCTTTAGATGTATCGGTGCAAGCTCAAATTTTAAATTTATTAAACCAGTTGCAAGAAGAAATGGGACTATCCTATCTTTTTATTTCTCATGACTTAAATGTTGTGCGTTACATGTGTGACCGAATCATCGTAATGAATCAAGGGAAAATAATAGAAATGGGTCCATCAAAAGAAGTATATAATCAGCCACAAACCGAGTATACCAAGAGTCTTCTTCAGGCTATTCCCATTAGTAGTCCATATGAGCGAATGGGATAAGTACGCATAATTAAAAAAAGAGGGGGTAAAAAATATGTCATTAAAATACGTAATGGAAGCATATGAATTGTTGGATGATAAAAAGATTTCAGGGGAAGAGGTTAAACAGTTCCTGGAATCAATCTCGAATGAAGAAGAAATTGACGTAGAAACAGTATACGGAGAAAAGGGAAGTACTGATTTCATCAAGATTCAAATCAGAGGAAGTAATGGAAAACAAAGTGACGGAGATGCTCCCACGTTAGGAATTATAGGTCGTTTGGGTGGAATTGGTGCGCGTCCTGAAGTGTTGGGATTTGTTTCCGACGGAGACGGTGCATTAGCTGCAATTGCAACCGCAGCTAAATTATTAAACATGACAAAGAAAGGGGATCGTTTGCCAGGCGATGTTATTATTAGTACCCACATTTGTCCAACTGCTCCTACACAGCCACATCATCCTGTTCCATTTATGGGTTCTCCTGTTGATATTTTAACGATGAATGAATATGAAGCTTCAGATGAAATGGATGCAGTGCTTACAATCGATACAACGAAGGGAAATGTTGTTACCAATCATCGTGGTTTCGCTATTACTCCAACCGTCAAAGAAGGATATATTTTACGAATGAGTAATGACCTACTAGATATTTACCAACAGACAACTGGTACTCTACCGGTGACTATGCCGATTACGATGCAAGATATCACTCCATATGGAAATGGTCTTTTCCATATTAATAGCATCATGCAGCCATGTGTAGCAGTAAATGCACCAGTTGTCGGTGTAGCAATTACTACGGAAGTAGCAGTAGCAGGTTCGGCATCTGGTGCAAGCCACTTGATTGATATCGAAGGAGTTGTGCGATATGGAATCGAAGTTGCTAAACGTTTTGGCGAAAAGAACTGTGACTTTTACGATGAAGCTGAATTTAAGAAAATTCAAGAATTATATGGATCTATGAAGCATTTTCAAACATTAGGAAAAAAGGGGGCAGTTAAAAATGAGCAAAACAACTAAAGAAGCTTTGAAACAGCAAGTCGTCCAGGCAGTAGAAGAAAAGAAGGAGGAACTGTTGGAGCTTTGTTCTCAATTGATTCAAATCAACAGTGAAAATCCTCCTGGTGATTCCACGGAAATATCTGATTTCATTATAAATTATTTGAAAGAATACGGAATCGACACAGAAGTGCATGAAGCTGCAGAAAAACAATTCAACTTGATTTCTCGTTATGGGAATTCACAAGGCAAGAAGTTAATCTATTGTGGACACACAGATGTTGTACCAGCAGGAAATTTAGATAAATGGGATTTTGACCCTTTTAGTGGCGAAATCAAAGATGGCTTTCTCTTAGGACGTGGTGCATCGGATATGAAAGCGGGTCTAGGTGGATTAATGTTTGCAACCGCAATGATGAAACACCTGAATATTGATTTGCCAGGTGAAGTTGTTTTGGCAATCGTGCCAGACGAAGAAACGGGCGGTGAAAACGGTGTTCCTTGGTTGCTTGAAAAGGGACTCATAAAAGGAGATGGCTGTCTAATCGCAGAACCTTCTTCTAAATTCAATCCCACTTTAGGTCAAAAGGGCTCTTACTGGTTTTCTTTAGAGGTTTTTGGTGAACCAGGACACGGTAGTTTGTCTCCACTTATTGGGAATAACGCTATAGTCGATATGATGCGAGCAATTGAACGAATCCAAACGGTCTTTGATATCGAAATTGATGTCCCTCCTGAAGCTGAAGAGCTAATTGAAATATCGAAACGCTATATGCGAGAAGTAGAAACAGAAAAAGAAGCCTTCCAAGAAATTCTAGGTCGTGTTTCCTGTAATATTGGTGTAATTGAAGGTGGAACAAAAGCAAATGTAGTACCGGAATCATGTAAAGTAGAAATCGACTGCCGTCTTCCTTTTGGAATTACAGAAGATGAAGTGACGGAATACATTACTTCAGAACTAGATAAATTAGATATCCAGTATGAAATGATCCGGTTTGGTATTAAGAGCGCAGCGAACTATACGTCTCCTTCCGATCCAATCTGTAAAGCAATCGTTAATAATATTCAAGAAATATCCGGACATGAATCCTATGGTGTGATGCAATGGGCTTCCAGCGATGCAAGACATTTCAGAGACTATGATATACCTGTATTACAATATGGACCTGCTTTTTTATCTACGATTCATGGTTATAATGAACGAGTAGAAGTAGAAAAAATCATTCTAGCTACTAAAGTATATGCTGCTGCTATTATTGACTATTTATATGAATAAATGAATAGTTGTATGAGTATTGCTAAAAAAACTCCCTTTCTTTAAAATAGGGATAGTATATTTTAAAGAAATTTGGTCATTAGGAGAGACAAGAGTATGTTGAAAACAGTTAATTTAGCGGCTCAAGTATTAATGATGTTTACTCAAGAGAATAATAAGTGGTCAGGAAAAGATTTGGCTACAGCTATGGAACAAAATTATGCTACGATTTATCGGATTTTAAAAACCTTATCTAAGCAGGAATTATTAAATTTTGATTCTGTTACCAAAGAGTACTCGTTAGGTCTAGCTGTCTGGCAGCTGGGTCAGACCATGTATGATTCGTTAAATTTAGAAGAATTGGTTCGTCCTTCCTTGTTGAAATTGAAAAAAGAAACGGATGAGTCTGTCTTTTTTACAATTCGACGAGGAGGTAATGGTGTTACTTTAATGGTAGAAGAGCCTCTTTATAAAATAAAGTATGCGGCTGAGATTGGTTTGAGTGTCCCATTGTTTCCTGGGGCCTCTTATCGGGCAATCCTAGCTTATCAATCAGAATACTTTGTTGATGAACTAATTGCTGAGGGGTTACCACAGTACACTCCTCATACACTGACAGATCCAGATTTACTTAAAAAAGAATTAACCAAAATACGCTTAGAAGGATATGCTAAGAGTGAAGGAGAATATACATCGGATGTTGTAGCATTAGCTGTTCCGATTCGAGATGCTGAGAATAAAGTGAATTGCTCTGTCACACTTTCAGGACCAACTTATCGATTGAAAAAAGCCAATCAAAACAAAATGATTCTCCAATTAAAGGAAACTGCCTTAGATATTGAACGTATTTTACGTAATACATCGTACAAGTTTTATTAAAGAAGAGAAATGATAGAAGTATTGGAGGGACAACGTGTCTTCACAAATAGAAAATGCCAAGAAAGTATTTCTGAATAACTTTGCTATCCAATCAAATGAAACGATTTTGATTATTTGTGACGATAAAATGAAAAAGATTGCTAGCTATTTCTATCAAGCAGCTCAAGAGATGAATCACGAAGTATGCTATTTACAATTTCCGGCTCATTATCATTCAGGTGAGGAACCACCAAAAGCAGTAGCTGCTGCCATGCTCCAAGTTGATATTGTTTTGTGTGTGACCAGTGCTTCATTAACTCACACGATAGCCCGAAAAAAGCTTCTAAATTAGGTGTAAGAGTAGGAACAATGCCAGGAATTACGGAAGAAATGCTAGAGGAAGGTGCCATTACTGCTAATCCTACAGAAATAGTAGTATTAACAGAAAAGTATACTTCTAAGTTGAATGCAGCTTCTACTGTAAAGGTTGAAAAAGCAGGGTATTCACTTAATTTTTCTATTGAACAGCGACAGGGGATTTCTAGTACGGGTATTTTCCGTAATAAAGGAGATTCCGGTAATATTCCTTCTGGGGAAAGTTACATTGCTCCCGTTGAAGACTCTGCTAATGGACAGTTACTAGTTGATGGGTCGATTGCAGGATTAGGAAAGGTAAAAGAACCCATTTTATTGACTATTAAACAAGGTCGGCTAATGGAAGCAACAGGAGAGTTAGGAAAGAAACTGTTGGAAATGCTAGGTGAAGGGAACGGCCGTACCATTGCAGAATTCGGAATCGGAACCAACCCTGCTGCTCGAATTACAGGAATAGTATTAGAAGATGAGAAAGTTTTTTCGACGATTCATATTGCTTTTGGAAGCAACAAACCTTTCGGTGGAGTAACTGAAGCGGGAGTTCATATCGATTGTGTTGTTACTGAACCAATCGTTTTCTTAGATGGAAAACGAATTGAATTAGTGAAATAAGGAAAAATATGATTCAAATCGATTTGATGACACTGTTTTGTATACTACTATTCTAATTGCTTTTTATTTTGTAGATAATTACAAAAAGATCTTCAATTTTTTGTTGAATATTCTAAATAGGTAGATAAAAGCCTTTTTTTATAAAGTAGATCTCGTATAATGGACAATTAAAAATGTCCCTCTACGAGGTCTATTTTGTAAAGGCAAGGAAAAATTAGTCGTTCAACTTCCATTACTACTTGAAAAACATAAGAGTCTAAAAAGAACCACTTGAAAGTTACTCTATTTTTTAACGGGAGTAATTTCTTAAATCACCTGTATATATTTTAAAACATTCATTGAATTAGGTGTCATTTTATTAACAGAAATATTAATAAAAAAATTTATGGTAAACTTTACTTTAACTATATTGCCACATTCTAACAAAATCGAATATTAGAAAACCAAAACAATTTGTAGTATACTGTTTACATTATTTAAATTCAAAAATAAAAAAGATTGGAAGTTACAAAACATGTTGGGGAGTAAGAAAAAGTTTGAGTTCAAGAATCCTGTAAATAATGAAATTTTAAATATTGCATGGCCTGTTTTAATCGAATTAATTCTAGGCTCTGTTTTTGGAATGATTGATATGATGATGTTAGGGAATATCGCCAATCCAGATTATGCGGCTTCTGCGGTTGCTTCAGTTGGAGTTACCAATCAACCTCTCTTTCTAGGATTAGCCGTTGTACAAGCCTTAAATGTTGGAGGAACAGCAATCGTAGCGAGGTACTATGGTGCTGGTAAAAAAAGCAAAATGGAAAATGTTACGAAACATGTAATGATTATCAGTATGATCCTCTCCTTACCAATTGCCGTTTTCGGATTTATCTATGCAGGGAAAATTATGGCATTTATGGGTGCCGAACAACACACCATTGATATAGGAATTAATTACTTCCGAATCATTTGTATTAGTTACTTATTCCAATCTTATAACTTTAGTATTACGGGATCTCTTCGTGGAATTGGAGAAACCAAAGTACCGATGCACATCAATATACGAGTGAACTTTCTCAACGTAATTGGAAATGCTATTTTAATTTACGGTCTACTAGGTTTTCCTACTTTAGGCGTAGTAGGAGCAGCTGTTTCAACAGCATTTGCGAACCTAATCGCTAGTATCTTTATGACACGCTACTTAATGTCTGGGAAGAGCGAATTACTTTTCTCCTTTAAAAATAAATTTAAGTTTTCTAAACGCACAATGAGAAATCTGGTTACCATTGGATTACCTTCTGCATTGGAACAAGTAGTCTTACGAACAGGAATCATCTTATTTGTACAAGTCGTATCAGGATTAGGAACGGTTGTTTTTGCGGCTCACCAAATTGGTACAAATATCTTGTCGCTTTCTTTCGTAATTGGTCAGTCATTTGGTATTGCCGCTTCTTCATTAGTAGGGAAGTCTCTCGGAGCTAGAGATTCTGATGCGGCACAAAGGTATGCCCATCAAGCTTCCAAGATGGGAAGTGCGTCCGGTTTTATTATTGGAATCCTGATGTTTGTCGGTGCACCATTTCTAGTAGGGCTCTACTCCAGTGATCCAGCCATTATCGAGAACGGAGCGATCGCTCTTCGCATGGCAGCAGTGATGCAACCCTTTCAAGCGAATCAACTTATTGTAGCTGGATCGCTACGCGGTGCCGGGGATACACGTTTCCCACTAATCTCCACCTTTATCGGGATTTTAGGAGTAAGGGTAATCTTAGCAAATGTCTTTATCAAAGTGTTTGCTCTAGGCTTAATGGGTGCTTGGCTTGCTGTGATCATTGACCAATTTGTTCGCTGGGTGATGATTCAATGGCGCTTCCGTTCAGGAAAATGGAAACATGTACAATTTGTTTAAAGAAGTAGGACTGAGAATATTCTCAGTCCTTTTTTCTTTGGTAAAAATGCTAGAGTTTAGAGAAGTGAGGTAGTTGGTTGCGCTATGCCCGTGAATTACGTCTGTAGCGCCACGAAGAGCTCATGTTGGTTGCGGTATGCCTCCGAATTACGTCTATATCGCTACGAAGAGCTCATGTTGGTTGCGGTATGCCCGCGAATTACGTCTATAGCGCGACGAAGAGCTCATGTTAGTTGTGCTATCCCTCCAAATTACATCTGTACCGCAACAAGCCTCACCACATAGCTGCACAAACAACACAGAAAAAGGTAATAATCCTTTAATTTTTTACAAAAGTTCGAGATGGTATACTTAAGATAGGATGAAACAACAAACAACCATTTTTTTTAATCATGAGGAGGAAACGAGATGTTAGGTGAATTGATTCTGATTCGTCATGGGGATGCAGAAAAAAGAACGACTGATAAACCGGATTCTGAACGAAGACTGACTGACAAAGGAAAGGAAGAATTCAAAGTATTTACAAAAACCTTGTATCCATTTTTAAAAGAAAAATCTCATCTGAAAATATGGACGAGCCCTTTAATACGGGCAAAGGAAACCGCTGAAATTTTAATGAATACTCTTGATTGCTCAGAAATAGAAGAAAAAAGGTTTCTTGCTAGTGGAAACTTTGAAGAGTTTTTGAAACAACTACAAGCAGAAAAAGATGATTTTACCCTTATCTGTATAGGGCACGAACCTTATACAGGTTTTTGGACAAAAGAATTAACGGGGATTAATGTTAATTTTGAGAAAGGAACTGCGGCTCGGATTATTTTTGATGATTCGGAAGATGGTCTGGGGAAATTAGATTGGAAACTAACACCGAAGTCCAAATAAAAAAATCTCCTACAGCAGAAAATAAAACTGCTTGTGGGAGATTTTTTATCTACGTACTATTTTAAGCTTCGTTTAGGATATTCATGAATTCTTGCCCAGAAATAGATTCTTTAACAAGTAAATGATGAGAAAGTTCATGTAATTTATTTAAGTTTTCACTTAGAATAGTTCCTGCTTTTTCATGAGCAGTGCGAAGAAGTTCCATTACTTCTTGATCCACTCGTTCAGCAGTTCCTGACGAAACGTTCATCGTTGAGTCGCCACCTAAATATTGATTGGTTTGTGTTTCAATTTGCATCATACCGAATGTATCACTCATTCCGTAACGAGTAATCATCGCACGAGCAATTTTAGTCATTTGTTCGATATCATTAGAAGCTCCAGTTGACTGGGCTCCGAAAATAATTTCTTCCGCAGCACGTCCACCAGCTAGTGTAACCAATTTATTATACAATTCGTTTCGGCTCATCAATGATTTTTCGCCTTCTTCGATTTGCATCGTATATCCTAAGGCACCAGAAGTGCGGGGGATAATGGTTATCTTATGAACAGGTGCAGATTCTGTTTGAAGTGCGGCTACTAATGCGTGACCCACCTCATGATACGAAACAATTTCTTTTTCTTTTGGTGATATAACCGCATTTTTACGTTGATATCCAGCAATAACTGTTTCTACAGATTCTTCTAAATCTTCCTGTTTTACTTCTTTATGATTCTCACGTACGGCTCGTAAAGCAGCTTCATTGATGATATTTGCTAACTCAGCACCGGATGCACCACTAGTTGCGCGAGCAATCGTATTGTAGTCAATGTTACTTGAATCCATTTTATAGTTTTGAGCATGTACACGTAAAATAGCTTCGCGGCCAGCCAAGTCTGGAAGTTCCACCGGTACACGACGGTCAAAACGACCTGGTCGTAAGAGAGCAGCATCTAAAGATTCAGGACGGTTGGTTGCAGCTAAAATGACTACGCCTTTGTTTGCTTCAAATCCATCCATTTCTGCCAATAGTTGATTCAAGGTTTGTTCTCTCTCGTCATTTCCAGAGAATCCACCACTATCTCTTTTTTTACCAATCGTATCAATCTCATCAATAAAGACAATACAAGGAGCTTTTTCATTTGCTTGTTTAAATAAATCACGTACCTTAGCAGCACCGCGACCAACGAACATTTCCACAAACTCTGAACCGGAAATACTAAAGAATGGCACATCCGCTTCACCAGCAACAGCTTTGGCAAGCAACGTTTTCCCTGTCCCAGGAGGTCCTACTAATAGAACACCTTTTGGATTTTTTGCACCAATCTCTTTATATTTTTCTGGTTGATGTAAATAATCAACTACTTCAGATAAAGCTTCTTTTGCTTCGTCTTGTCCAGCAACGTCACCAAAACGTTTAGAATCGCCAGCTTTTACATACACTTTTGCTTTAGAGTCTCCAAAAGAAAGAGCTCCTCCAGCACCGCCACCGCCCATTCGTTTCGCCATTTGTTTAGAAAGAAACGAACCTAGCAGCCAGAAAATACCAATCATTAATACCCAAGAGAAAAGGAAACTGGTAATAGGTGAAACTTCAGTAGGGATTTCACTAGCAAAAACAACATTTGCTTCTTCCAGACGATCTACCAAGTTAGGATCATCTATGAGCCCTGTATTATAAATAGTTGCTTCATCAGATTCATCTCTTACAACAAAGGTAATTTCATTTGAGAGCATTTTAACTTCTGTTACATTTCCTTTATCAACCTCGCTGATAAATTGACTGTAAGGAACTTCTTCTATCGTTTCTTTTGTTAGAATCGGTGAAATAATTGCATCCCACACCATTACAACTGCGAAACTGATTAATAAATAATAAATTAATGGTTTTCGGTTATTATTACCAAGGGGGTTGTTAAATGAAAAACTCTTTTTTCTTTTTTGTTTTTATTCTTTTGTTCTTTTGGCATCCTGACTTTCTTCCTTTCGTTGTTCCAAATTAATTAATTCTATAACTTTCTTTAGTTCTTTTAGCCCCAGATGAATGTGAGAAATAGTCTCCTCATCTACTTCATCAAGAAATGGCTCATAGTGAGCATGCAAATATTCATTCAGAGAATGAATCGCTTCTCTTCCTTTTTTGGAAAGACTTAAGGAAATGTAACGTTCGTCATCAAGACGTCTTTCTCGCACGATCCATCCTTGTTTTTCTAATTTCTTGCAGAGTGTAGAGGTATTTCCATTACTCATTTTCATGGAAGTTGCTAGATTGTTCAAGGGTGGATTTTTCGAACGATCCAATTCAATTAAAAGTCGAAATTGAAGGGGGTGAGCCCATATTTTTTAGCAGTAGGTGCAACAATCAGGTCTTTTGATTCCTGAATTACTTCCAGCAAGTCCCAAAGTTCCTTGACTAAAAATTGATTTTTCAAGAAAAACACTTCATTTCTAAAATAGTTTTGAACAATAACTATTCTACTACAAAAATAAAAAAATAGGTAATCAGATACTCAACTTTATAAATAATTAAATATTTTAATATCCTAAGTCAATCATAGCAAAAGAGTTTGAAGAAAATATGATTAATCTGTTACTCTACATATGGTAAAATGAAAGAATAGAAGGAGGGGATGGATATTTTTTATAAAATAATAACGTCACCGATTGGAATGTATCTGCTTGTAGAAAGTGAAAAAGGGATTTCCTTTGTAGAACACTTAGACTCTGAAGAAGCAGAAAGCCAGAAAATGAATAGAGCAGAAGCCACTCGCAAAGATACTCCGCTTCTTTTGGAAACGGCACGACAAATGGAAGAGTACTTTAAAGGAGAACGTCATACATTTGATATACCTATGGATACCCATGGCACCCCTTTCCAACAACAAGTATGGCTTGAGCTGCAACGAATTCCTTACGGTGAAGTTCGTACGTACAAGGAAATTGCAGCTGCAATAGATAATCCTAAGGCAGTCCGTGCAGTAGGGATGGCAAATAATCGAAATCCGATTTCTATTATGACACCATGCCATCGTGTAATTGGAAGCAACGGATCTTTAGTTGGATATGCCGGAGGACTCGATGTAAAAGAATTCTTATTGAATTTAGAAACGGTCAACCAATTTAATACGCATTAAAACATTAAAAAACGTACACATTCGACGATTATATAAGCCGAGTATGTACGTTTTTTGTAAGAAATTTAATAAGATCCAAATCGTTTCTCTAACCGTTGTTGAAGGAGCGAATACATAGAACAAATTCCCCAATAAATAAGAGCAACCAGAATGTACATGGTCATATAATCATTTTCACGACCACCTACAATTTTGGCATTTTGAAAAATATCAGGAACTGTAATCATGGCTGCTAAGGAAGAGCCCTTCACTAAATCTAAAATCACATTAGATAAAGGCGGAACAGCAATCCGCATAGCTTGAGGAACAATAATTTTCCATAGAACTGCTTGTCTACCTAACCCAAGGGACAAACCTGCTTCCCATTGCCCTTTATCGATTGCGGAAAGAGCTGAGCGAATAATTTCTGCGATGTAAGCAGAAGAGCTTAGACTGAATCCAAGGATTGCTGCCGGTACCGCATCAAAATAAATACCGATAAATGGGAAACCGAAGTATAAAATAAACAATAAAACGAGAGTAGGAGTCCCACGCATAAAAGAAACGTACAGACGTGAAAAACCTCTTAAAATGGAAAAGGGAGAGAGTCGCATCAAAGCTAGGAAAAAGCCCAAAATCATTCCGAATAGAAATCCTAATCCTGATATGAGGAGCGTATATCCAATTCCACTAAGGACGTACCCAAAACTGTCAATGGCTAGTCCCACATTAAAGATGTATTCCCATTTTATGTTTGTTATATCCACGTCTATACCTACTTTCTACCTAGAATATAAGGTTCCTAAACTACTCTTTGATTTCAATAACAGGTAAATCATCTACATTGTCTAAAGGTTGAGAAACATCCTCGCCACCAAAGAATTGTTTAGAAAGTTCAGCTAGTATCCCTTCTTCATTCAATTCAGCAATAACAGGATCAATTTTTTCTTTTACAGATGAATCATCTTTACTTAAAACGATTCCTTGCTCAGAAGGATTATATTTCAAATCGGACATTTTGACACCTAAATCTGCAAATTTCTGAACAGCGGTATTGGAAACGTAATAGTCATTCGGGATAAAATCGGTTCTTTCACTCGCAACATCACGGAAAAAAATATCATTTGTAGCATTATCATACGTAACAGGTTCAGCGCCTAATTGTTTAGCTAAAGTCATATACGTTGTTGTAGCACCACCTGCTGCTTTTTTACCTTCCCAATCTTCCATTGTTTTAATTCCTGAATCATCAGAAGTACGAACAACCAAACCACCAAATGAGTATTTATAAGGATCAGCGAATAAGTAATCTTCTTCACGCTTAGCAGTAATATCAAATCCATTAGCAGCCGCATCCACTTGACCACTTTGTACCGCAGTCAGCATGCCGTCCACACCCATTTCCATAAATTCAATTTCTACGTCTAGACGATCGGCAATTTTTTTTACTACTTCTATTTCATATCCAGTTAATTCATTATCTTCACCATGATAAGAACTTGGGAAAAGAGTTCCAGATGTAGCTACTTTCCAAACGCCTTTTTCTTCAATTTTGTCCCATTGAGTCTCAGAGACAGATAAATCAGTACCTTCTGTAGAGTTCCCATCGGTTGAATTCCCGCAAGCTGCAAGCATAAAAGAAGAAAGTACCGCAATGCCGCCTAATAGCTTTTTTTTATTGAAAATCATTTATGAATCGCTCCTTTTTTGTTTTACATACATATAACCATAGCATGGTTAAAAGAGGATAGCAACCATATTTTTATTAAAAATGGTACAGTTAAAAAACGCTGTTTATATGTGAAAATATTATCATTTAAAGGGTCTATATAACGAAATGAATAAGAGTAGTACAGATGTATTTAAAAATAGAACAGTGTATAGTGGATACAAAAAAGAGGCTCAGATATAAGCTCCGAGCCTGATTCTTTTATAAAAAAATTATTTTTTTCGTTGATAAATCCCTCTTACATACATTGCATCCATACTAAAGAAAATACCGAAATCTTTTTCATGAAAAGGTAACTGTTCGACTAATTCCTTTTCGACGGTGTCTGCCATTTTTTTATCTACTAAATTTAAGACAATATCTTTCTCAGAATTCAGTTCAATCCCAAAAACTTTAATGACGGTTTCAGCAAAGGCACCTTGGCCTTGTAATAAAGTTCCACCGGTTCCAGCAGTTTTTTTAATGACATCGACAACCTTTTCTCCTTCATCTTCAGCTACAATCGAAACGAATAGTTCATAATCTGATTGTTGTGGAGGGGAATCTTCAAGAATATTCAACCGTTCTCCTTGAGTTCCGACAATGTGAGAAAGTGGAGTAGAGAAAATGATTCCTCGATTCGGTTGGTCTAAATGGAACGATCGATTAATATGTTCAATGACTGGCAGTGTTTTCTCACGTTTAGTTACGATTAACAAGACTTCTTTTCGAACTTCACGTAAACCTAATTTCCGTAAAAGCCCACTACTAACCGTTCCACGTGCTAGAGTAATGGTTCCACCAGTTACTCCTTCTTTCTTAGCTTCATTTAAAACCTTACTAGCTTTACCAATATTTACAATCACAAAAATCAAATCAAAGATAGGCGTTTCCTTTGATGAGTTATTCAATGTGTACTCCCTCCTTTTTAGTAGATCGATGCTCATAGATCGCACCTAGTAATTGTAATGAAAGAATGGGCATCATTGCAACCATAGCGATCATTCCAAAACCCTCTCGTAAAACATCGGCATGAGGAATAATATCCGCAACGCCTTGAATGAAAGCTAGGATAAACGTTGCGGTCATTGGACCGGAAGCAACTCCTCCGGCATCAAAAGCCATTCCTACGAAGAGATTGGGTACTTTGAAAGCTAAAATAAGTGCAATAATATAACCTGGAACAAGGTAATGCCATAATTGAATCCAAGGAACCAATACACGGATGACAGAAAGGAAGACTGCCAGTCCAACCCCAGCAGAAAGGAAAGACAGAACGATTCCGCGGTTTACGGATCCATTTGTAACTTCTTCTATTTGGTGGGTTAGTACATAAACGGCAGGTTCCGCTAGAATAACGACAAGCCCCAGTACAAAACCGATGACGAGAAGTGGTACTTTACTTTCCATACCACCAATAATCATTCCTAATTGGCGTCCTACGTTCATAAACCCTGCATTTACACCCGTTAAAAATAATACAAGTCCAATGTAAAGATAAAAGACCCCTAATAAGATATGATTAATTTGTTGAAAGGAAAGTTTTTTCTTTGCGATGAAAAATTGATACATCAAGAAAATGAGTAAAATGGGTGCAAGAGCAATCACGACTTCCCAAGCGATTTCAGGTAACATTTTAGTAAAAGGAGCTAATATGGAAGTGTATGGAGTAGTATCTACTTCAAGAGTTCCTGTTAATCCTTCACCGTTTCCTACAAACAATCCCAATACTAATACAGCAAGGATGGCACCACTTGAGGAAATTCCTACCAATCCAAAACTATCAATCTCAGATGAAGCCGAATCACGATTCAATGAGGAAACACCTAATGCCAATGCTAGCATGAAGGGAACGGTTAACGCACCAGTTGTGGAACCGGATGCATCAAAAGCTATAGCGAATAAATCTGAAGAACTAAAATATGCCAAAATAAAAATAGCAATATAAATGATTAAGAAAACATTTCGCAGAGGATAACGATATACAATGCGGAATAAACCTAATGTCATTAATGCAGCAACACCAATGGATACCGTAACAAGTAAGAGTATACTAGAAATAGCACTACCCGTTACTTCTTCTACTTGTCCAGCCAAAATGATTAAATCTGGTTCTGCAATCGAGATAAAGAATCCTAGTAAAAGTCCCATAACTAATACAAATTTTAAACTGTTACTTCGAGCAATTCCTTTACCTAGGAAGTTTCCGATGGGGGTGATTCCAATATCAACACCAAACAGAAAAATAGATAAACCGATAACAATTAATAAGGCACCAACAAGGAAATGTGAAAATTCCATTTGAGGTAAAGGGGCAAGTGTAAAATGTAAGAAGACTACCAGTAAGGTAATCGGTAAAACAGCCTGAAGGACTTCCTTCAGCTTTTCGAAAAATACTTCCATATAGCTACTCCCTTTCTTATTTGTTTTTAAATTACACTAAATTTACGTATACAACCAATTATAACACTGATTAGCCCAAAAGAATAGAACGGAGACTCATTCTTAGCGAATGAAGGTAGTTGGTTGATGTCATTGAATCTTATAAATAAAAGTAGTAAAACTTTGACGTCTCTTCAATAGAAACGTAAAATAAGCATAAACAATCGAAGAAAAAAACTATCAATCATTTGGAGTGGTAATTAATGAGTATGAAGAAAAAATTAACGAAGAGCCTAGCCACTATTGGTGGAGTAGCTGCGTATCTTTATACGCAAAATAGATGGATTGAAAAAACAGAGTATGTTATTTCGTTAGAAAATCTAGATTCACAAAATGAAGGAATAAAAATTGCCCACCTTTCTGATATTCATATGCCGAACCAAGATATTAATCTAGAGAAGCTCTTGGAGATAATCAAAGATGAGCAGCCCGATTTTATTTTTATGACGGGAGATCAGGTAGATGCGGCTTATCCATTTGATGTAAAAGAAACAACAGCTTTTTTTAAACAGTTAACAAAAATAGCACCCGTTTATGCAGTAAATGGAAATCATGATATTCATTCACCTAATATAGATCAGCTGCCAGAAGTGTATGAGGAGTCAGGAGTAACCTTACTGGTTGATGATGTTTATTCTGTTTTACTTCCTGGAAGAAGGCCCCTTGTTATTATGGGACTGGCAGAACCCACTACTCTTTTACAAAAGCAATTAAGTGATCCAATGAAACCAATCATCATTCGAGATGACTGGCAAGAACAAACTCGATTATTATTAGCCCATCGCCCAGAACGATTTGAAAAATACCATCAAGATTCTGCAAATGAACCTGATTTGACTTTTTCAGGTCATGCCCATGGCGGACAAATCCGAATTCCAAAAATAGGAGGCCTTTTCTCACCCGGACAAGGAAAAATGCCAAAGCATACCGCAGGAGTATTCGTACTAGCTTCTGATCAAACGAAGAAAATGGTAATTAGCAGGGGGTTAGGACCTTCCCAATTTCCATTGCGGATTAATAACCGCCCAGAATTAGTGATGGTGACTCTAAAGAAGCCTTCGCAAGATAAAATTTAAAATAAAGAGAGTCACAAAAATGGTACCTAAATAGGAAAGAGGTTGGGCTTCCCCCCAGTTTCTTTCTTTTTGTTTGGAAAAGATTCCAAATATCATAGAGTCTTCCATAAGCAGAAGGAACACCTTTGCAAACGCTATCACGAAAAGGTAAACTAAAGGAAACGAATGAAGGAGTGCAGACAACATGTTGAAAAATGTAATGGATCGCTTACCTTTGAATGACGGTTATACGATTCCAGGAATAGGCTTTGGAACTTCGGGGATTCCTGATCGAGACGCAGAAGAACTGATTTTTATGGCAATTATGCGTGGATACCGACTAATTGATACAGCTAGTTGGTATAAGAATGAAGAAGGGGTAGGTCGTGGAATAAAAAAAGCCATTAATGCGGGTATTTCACGAGAAGATATTTTTGTCGTGTCAAAAGTATGGAAAGATGAGATGGGCTATCATGAAACTGCTGAGGCTTTTGAGAGAAGTTACGAACGATTAGGTTTGGATTATATTGATCTCTATTTAATTCATTGGCCTAGTAGTAAAGAAAGAGAAAATTTAGAAACGTGGAGAGCACTAGAAGAACTAAAAGATTCGGGACGCGTGAGAAGTATTGGTGTTTCTAATTTTAATCGTGGCGAATTAAATGAAATCCTCAAAGAATCCCGTGTCAAACCGAGTGTCAATCAACTCCCAGTTAATCCCGAGAATAGCAATGCTGATTTGGATGATTTTTGCTACAGCAATAATATTGTGGTGATGGGATACAGCCCGCTGGGAGCAGGGAAAGTAAATAAAGACAAAAAGTTAGCTACTATTGGAAATAAATATTACAAATCACCCGCACAAATTGCTTTAAAATGGAGCATCGATCGAGATGTAGTGCCTATCCCCAAAACAAGTCATGCTGAAAGAATGGTTGAAAATTTAGAGTTATTTGATTTTGAATTAACGGAAGAAGATATGGAATTACTGAATAGTATAGACCAGCAGAATGATTCTTCTAGAAAACGAAAAGATGATAATCAAGGAAGACGACACGGTTCAAGAAGAAGCTAATAAAGGAACGTTCAAAGGCTTTACTCCAATAAAACTAATTTGGAGCAAAGCTTTTTTGGTTTAGAGCTATAGGAAATCCAAATAAAATGGTAAGATAGTAAAAAAGTAGAGGATGATGAATATGTTTGCAATTGGAATGATCGGAACAAGTAGTATTTCACATACATTTGCCACAGCCCTTCAGTTGTCAGGAGAATTTCAAATGAAAGCTGTTTACAGCCGAACACTGTCAACTGCGAAAAATTTTGGAAAAACCTATGATGCAGAATTATTTTTTGATGATCTAGAAGAATTCATGGCTTCGCCAGAACTCGATGTAGTCTACATAGCATCTCCAAATAGTCTTCATTTTTCTCAAACGATGTTGGCTTTACAACACGGAAAACATGTTATTGTGGAGAAGCCCTCTTTTTCTAATACAAAAGAATGGAACGCTGCCTTTCAGTTGGCAGATGAACAAGGCCTGTTTCTTTTTGAAGCAGCTCGTCATATTCACGATCCCAACTATAAGCTTATAAAAAATGAGATTGCTAAAATGGAAAGCTTAGATAGTGCTGTTTTAAATTTTGGCAAATATTCCTCTCGATACGACCAAGTGCTGGAAGGCCAAGAGCCCAATATATTTTCTTTGGATTTTTCAGGAGGAGCCTGGATGGATCTGGGGATATACCTTCTTTATGCAGCCATTGATTGGTTTGGTGTCCCAGAATCAGGGGAATACTTTGCAAAGAAAATTCAAACAGGTGTAGATGGAGCCGGTACAGCAGTCTTGCGCTACCCATTTTTCGATGTTACGTTGCATGTATCCAAAATGAATAATCTATTGTTAGGCTCAGAAGTTCATTCTGGCCAACAAACATTACTCATTGACTCTGTTAGTACTCCAGCTTCGATTCAATGGTATAACGGTGAAATCGGAGGAAAAATCCAGTTAGCTGTTCCTCCAAGTGAACATGTAATGGTGGATGAGGCAAAAGAGTTCGCGCGTATTTTAAAAAATCCCGACCATACAGAAAATCAAAAAGACTATGCAGAGTGGAAACAACTAAGTTATGATGTAACCTTCTGGCTAGAAAAACTGCGAAAAGAAGCAGATATCATCTTTAAAGCAGATCAGTAAAAATAAAAGAATAAATAAAGAAGTAGACTGTAAAAAAGGAATGGTAATAAAAATGATGATTGAAAAACTGGACAACCGTTTTAGAGAATACTGGGATGGGATGGAATTTCAGCTACCTACTCCGATTCAAGAGAGTGTGTATCAACCGCTATTAAATGGAAAAGATGTTGTGGGTTTATCTCCTACTGGTTCAGGGAAAACCTTGGCATATGCATTACCATTGTTAGAAAAAGCAATTCCCAATGAAGGGTTGCAAGTATTAGTACTGGCACCTTCACAAGAATTAGCAGTTCAAGTTGGAAGTGTATTAGAAGAGTGGGGAAAGCTGAAAGATTTACGAGTTCAAACCATTATTGGTGGAGCGAATACAACCCGCCAAATTGAAAAACTGCGAGACAAACCAGAAGTAGTAGTCGGAACACCAGGACGATTATTAGAATTGGCAAACCAAAGAAAATTAAAAGTACATCAAATAAAAGCAGTTGTATTAGATGAAGCAGACTATCTTTTGCAAGAAGAGCATCTGCCACTATTACGCGACTTTATTAAAAAAATGCCTGGTCAAAGACAGATGGCGTTCTTTTCTGCTACCTCTAGTAAAGTATTGGAAAACATCGATCGCTGGTTCAATACTGAACCAGAATTTTTTGATGCTTCTGATCAAGGGAATTTACATGAGCAAACGGAACATGGCTATATAACCATTGATAATCGAAAACGAGCAGAAATGCTACGTCGTTTAGGTAATATTCCTGGTATGCAAGGATTAGTATTTGTAAATGCAACCCAAGAACTTGATTTTTTAGCTGAAAAATTACAGTTTGAAGGTATCGAAGTCCGTATGTTACACAGTGAATATGGAAAGTCACAGCGTCAACATGCCTTGGAAGAGTTTCGTAAAGGAAATGCAGTCTTTTTACTAACGACGGATGTATCTGCTCGTGGAATTGACATTGCAGATTTGCCTTATGTGATTCATTATGACTTGCCACAGACTAAAGAAATGTATTTGCATCGATCAGGTCGAACCGGACGAATGGGTAAAAAAGGAAGAGTTCTTTCCATTGTAACGGAACGCAGCGTGCGCGATGTGCGTAAATTTATTCCAGGTGCAATGACTTTTACTGAATGGTACTTATACGGCGGCGATTTAGTTGATGAACTTCCTAAACGTACTTTCGAAGACAAAACAGTTGAAAAAGTAAAACCCGTAAGAGAAAAGAAAAAATCAGAAACAGCTTCTGTAAGGAAAACAGAGATAGAGAAGCCTCTTGAAAAGAAAAAAATGAAAAAGAAGATTCGAGCTAAAAAACAAAAGAACAAAGGAGCTAGACGGAAGTAATTTTTACGCCGGATTCCTCAAATAAAAAATCATTCCAACCAAAACGTTAGATATTTGGTTGGGGTGTTTTTTTATGTGCATAGAAAGTCACTATTCATACCATTTTGTTAAAGTAGTGAGACTAACATTTCGAATCGTTTCTATAGATAGTGTATGAATTCCATCTTCAGTTTGTAGAAAAAGCTGTTCATGGTCCACTCCTAGAATATATCCAACGAAGTCTTTAGGGTAATGACCGTTTTCTAAGATACTCATCTGAATCGCAACTTCTCGTTTTAAGTGGTATCCATCTGCTAAAATACTAGCTCGCTTTTCTTTGGACTGCTTTAATTTAGGCGGAATAAATGCACGGTCTTTCACTTCTTGTTCCATCTGTTCATTGTGATCTGAAAGAAGAAATCCTTGCCATTTTAACATTCCGCGATCCTGATATCCCAATTCATCTGGCGTATAATAACTATTTCCTCCTTTTTGATACATCATTCTCCACTCCTATTTGAAATCAGTTTACACTCATTATACGAACACACGTTCAATAAGTAAAGGCTAATTTATTTGTAAAGATAAACTACTTAAAAATAAAGCGCCACTCATTTTATTATTCCTTTTTACTGACTGGAACTTTGACAATAAGGTGAAAATAGTGTAAATTACTAAAGGGACAGGACGTTACGGACAGAATTACTAAAAAATGTTCGTGTTCTGATATCTGTGTAAAGCTGTCCTAAGATGGTGCACTAGCAGAAGGGGATTTTGATAAATGAAAATATTTGATTATGAAGATGTACAGTTGATTCCGAATAAATGTATCGTGAAAAGCCGTTCAGAATGCGACACCTCAGTTGAATTAGGTGGACGCACTTTTAAGATGCCTGTAGTTCCAGCGAACATGCAGACCATTTTAGATGAGGAGCTAGCAATGAAACTAGCTGCAGAAGGTTACTTTTACATTATGCACCGTTTTGATGAGGAAGCACGTATTCCTTTTATCAAAAAAATGCACGAAAAAGATTTGTATGCTTCTATTAGTCTAGGAATCAAAGAAGCAGAATTTGGCTTCGTTGATGAACTAGCTGCGAATCATACCATTCCTGAATACATCACTATTGATGTAGCTCATGGACACTCTGATCAAGTGATTAAAATGATAAAATATGTTAAACAAGTGATCCCGACAACATTCCTGATTGCAGGAAATGTAGGAACTCCAGAAGGGGTACGTGAATTAGAAAACGCAGGAGCAGATGCTACGAAAGTAGGAATTGGCCCTGGTAAAGTTTGTACAACCAAGATTAAAACTGGTTTTGGTACGGGCGGCTGGCAATTAGGAGCGGTAAGTTGGTGTTCAAAAGCAGCGCGTAAACCAATCATTGCAGATGGCGGCGTACGTACAAATGGAGATATTGCAAAATCAATTCGCTTTGGAGCAACGATGGTAATGGTTGGATCTGTATTAGCAGGACACGATGAATCTCCAGGTGAAACAAAAGAAATTAACGGAAACCTGTATAAAGAGTACTTTGGTAGTGCCTCTGAATATCAAAAAGGTGAACGAAAAAACGTGGAAGGTAAGAAGATTTTGACACCTTACCGCGGTACGATTATGGATACACTAACTGAAATGCAACAAGATTTACAGTCTTCTATTTCTTATGCAGGTGGACGCGACTTAGCAGCCATCCGTAAATGTGATTATGTATTAGTGAAAAACTCCATCTATAATGGAGATAGCACAAACCAAGCCATCATCGAAGCCGGAAGATCTTCCTATGGTGAAGGCGACACAATTCTATAAAACAATCAAAAGTACGACTTACTTTTTTTAACGTAAGTCGTACTTTTGATTATAAAAACTAAAAGTTAAGATTGCTTACTTAAATCTTCCTTTTTACTTTTTCTATATTCTTGAGGTGAAAGTTTCGTGATTCGTTTAAAAGCTTGAGAAAAATAAGAAGCAGAAGAAAAGCCAGTTAAAGAAGCGATAAAGGCTATGGGATGGTCTGTTGATTCAAGTAGGTGCATACTTTTACCAATACGGATTTTGTTTAGATATTCAATAGGTGAAACTCCCATACTTTTTTTAAAAGAATGAGCTAGGTAATATTTATTCATGTGACTGATTTCTGCTAATTGATCTAAAGAAATTGAATCATGGTAGTTCCGATCAATAAAATGTTTGACAACAGAGATGTCTTTGTTAAATAAAGGTAAGGTAGTTTTTTCTAACTCTATTCGATTTCCTCGGAATAAATGAACTAAAAGAACTTCTAGTAAATTATGACTGATTAATGAATCTTGATATCGTGTTTTTTTTACTTCACTTAGCAATATTTTTAAAATAAATTGAATTTCTTTTTTATCTTCTTTTATGTCATAAATAGAAAAAGGAATGAGTTCTCCATTTTCAGCATCTTTAAAAGATAATCCTCGAAATCCTAACGCAATGTATTCAACTGGATCGTTAGGATTTGATCTTTCTGTATGTTGGATGTTTTCGTTGACTAGAATAACTTGATTGGTTTCGAAAGGAATTTGTCCAGTAGTAGAAACAAAGTGACCACTTCCTTTAGTAATGTACATCATTTCTGTAAAGAAATGACTATGGAAAGTACTATGCCAATCGTCTCCATAAATTGATTCCGTGACATACAGTAGTTGAACAGGTAAATGCTGTACTTCTTTATCTTTGACCTCATATACTTGAGTAGACACAATCATACTCCCTTTCTAATGTTTAACTGGTTTCTATTTTATGTTTAATTTATATAGAAAGCAATAAATATAAAAAAATGGACAACAATCACGTTGTGAAAGCGTTTTTTTCTTTGTATACTTGAATTAGATAAACGAACAAAAAATGGGGAGGAATAGTAATGAATAAAAAATATCTTTTAGCTGGAAGTACATTAGTATTGAGCTTGGCATTGGCAGCATGTGGAACAGGTGGAGACACAGCGGATAGTACAGTTGATACAGGTACAACTGGATCAGATGTTGCTTCTACCAGTACAGACGTTGCCAAAGAAGATGTTACGCTACATATCGCAGCATTGGAGTCGGCTTATGGAAATGAAGTATGGGATAGAATTGCAGAGGCTTATGAAGAAGTAAATGACAACGTAACGATTGACCTGACACTTGAAAAAAATCTCGAACAAGTCGTTCGTCCGAATATGCAAGCGGGTGAATACCCAGATTTAATGCTTCTTGCAGTGGCTAGAGAAGAAGGTCTTACAGAGACACTGATTAAAGAAAAAGGGATAGAAGAAATTACTGATGTTCTAGATATGAACGTTTTTGGTGAAGATGTAAAAGTAAAAGATAAAATGCTACCTGGATTTACAGATACGTTAGTAACGAATCCTTATGGAGATAACAAAACATATCTAGCTCCAATGTTCTATAGTCCTACAGGGCTTTTCTACAACAAAGCATTATTTGAAGAAAAAGGTTGGGAAATACCTGAGACTTGGGATCAAATGTGGACATTGGGTGATCAAGCTGCCGAAGAGGGGATTTCTCTATTCACATACCCTGTAGCTGGTTATTTAGATACGCTAGTAAATTCCCTGTTATACTCGTCTGGTGGCCCTGATTTTTACGACAAAGCTATGAACTATGAAGAAGGTATTTGGGTGTCTGAAGAAGCAACAGAAGTGTTTGATACTCTTGGTAAACTTGGGGAATACACACACCCAACTACTGTTGCAAATGCTAATCCAAATGACTATATCAAAAACCAACAATTATTATTAGACAACGAAGCGTTATTCATGCCAAATGGTACATGGGTAGTAGGCGAAATGGCAGAAGCTCCTCGAGCAGATGGTTTTGAGTGGGCGATGACTCCAGCTCCAGCGATAGATGGTGGCGACACATACGCGTATACTTTCTTTGAACAAATGTGGATTCCTTCTGAAGCTGAAAATATTGATGCAGCAAAAGAATTTATGACTTTTGTATATTCTGATAAAGCAGCAGAAATTTTTGCTGAAGCAGGGGCGATGCAACCTATTGAAGGTATGGTAGAAAAAATGTCTCCAGAAAATCAAGTTTACTATAATATTTATGATGAAGGAACTCTTCCAGCTCTAGGTGGATTTGCATCTACAAAACCAGTTCCTGGAGTAAGTATGAAAGAAACTCTATTCTTCTCAATGGACAGTGTAGTTTCAGGAAATACTTCTGTAGAGCAATGGCAAAAAGATGTTGAAGATGTTAGTGGTAAATTACGAGATGCAAAAGAATAATTTTTTTCAAACCTATTCTTTTTAAATAAACAAGCAAAACTAAACGGTGAGGAGAATACTCCCTCACCGTTATCTTTTTTTAAATAAAAATAATGTATACAATCTAAATAATTAAAAAAATGGTATACCAAGAGGTGAATGAAAGTGGATCGAACCAAACAAAAAAATATATTTGCGGCTATTTGTTTAGCGCCTGCCTTAATTTTACTAGCTGTTTTTTTACTCTATCCAACGATAGAAGTGTTTCGGATGTCTCTCTATAACTGGGGTGGATTTTCCAATAACAAAGAGTTTGTAGGACTTAGCAACTTTAAAATTTTATGGGATGATATGAAATTTATTGAAGCCTTCCAAAACTCTATTCTATTAATTGTAGTTGTAACGTTAGTTACTTTAGTATTATCCATTTTATTTGCGGCTTTGTTAACAAGAGAAAAATTAAAAGGCGCAAATTTTTTCCGGATTATTTTCTACATACCGAATATTTTATCTATTGTTGTTATCGCAGGTATTTTTTCTGCTATTTATAATCCAACCAATGGATTGTTAAATAGTGTTTTTGGAATGCTGAACTTAGAGAGTCTTCAACGATTGTGGCTCGGAGATCAGAGTATTGTTATTTATAGTGTAGCAGGAGCTTTAATATGGCAAGCGATTGGGTATTACATGGTGATGTATATGTCCAGTATGGCAAGTATTCCTGAGAGCTTTTATGAAGCAGCTTCACTAGAAGGAGCGGGAAGAATTACTCAGTTTTTCAGTATTACCTTACCGTTAGTCTGGAATAACATTCGAACAACTTTGACATTTTTTATCATCAGTACAATCAATTTAAGTTTCTTACTGATTCAAACGATGACCGGCGGAGGCCCTGATGGATCGACTAATGTGTTTCTATTCTATATGTATAACCAAGCATATACCAACTCAGTATACGGATATGGAATGGCCATTGGTGTAGTCGTCTTCTTGTTCTCGTTTTTATTATCTGCAATCGTTAATGCAGTTACCAAGCGCGATGTACTTCAATACTAAAGGGAGGTAAGGATAAATGGGAGCTTTACAGAAAAAAACAAAAGACACTAAAAGTGTTGACCGCTTATATAAAATATTCATTTATGTAGCCATGATAACCCTTGCTATCTCTATTATTATACCAGTAGCTTGGGTATTCATAGCATCTATCAAGCAAAGTTCAGAATTTTATGGAGACCCATGGGCGATGCCGAAAGGTTTTTATTGGAAAAACTTTATTGATGCTTTTCAAGAAGCGAAGATGGGTGGGTATTTACTAAATTCTGTTTTGGTTACAGGTATGGGAATTACGATGCTACTCGCATTAGCTTTACCAGCTGCCTATGTGTTAGCGCGTTTTGAATTCCCGTTTCGAAAAACAATTCGGACCTTTGTACGAGCAGGTCTTTTCATTAATATCAGTTACATTGTTGTACCAATTTTCCTCATGCTTTTAGAATGGGATAATGGTTTAAGAGGAATGGGAGGAGCAGGTTTCTTCCTAAATAATCGATTTATCTTAGCACTCGTGTATGCAACAAATGCCTTACCTTTTACCATTCATTTATTATCGAGTTATTTTGAAACGATCCCTTTTGATTTTGAAGAAGCAGCTTATATTGATGGAGCAAGTTTATTCAAAACCATGACTTCAGTTATTATTCCGATGGCACGTCCAAGTATTGTCACGGTTATCTTATTTAACTTTTTGTCATTCTGGAATGAGTATATCTTAGCATTGACGTTAATGCCCGGCACTAAAAAGACATTGCCAGTAGGGTTAATGAACTTAATGGCAGCGGAAAGAGCCGCTACCAATTATGGAATGATGTATGCAGGAATGGTTATCGTCATGCTTCCAACCCTCATTTTATATATCATTGTCCAAAAGAAATTGACTCAAGGGATGACTGCAGGCGGAATTAAAGGATAAATATAGTAGGAGGATTATCATGCAAAAAGGAAGACTAACCTTACCAAGTGAAGAAAATTTTTATGAAGAAACAAAGGAAATAATGGAAAGGTGGGGAGCTGATGCCATCCGTGATAGTGATGGAACGACTTTGGATGAAAAAGTAAAAAGTCTACCCGTTAATATTTACTCCACCTACTTTGTAGCGCGCGGTCACAATGAATTTGCTGAAGAGCACCCAGAAGAAACCCAGCAACTTTATTTACTCTCAGAACGGACGACAGCTACAAGTAGAACAGTAGTAATTTCATTTATGAAAGGCTATTTGAAGGAACAAATCAAACCCGATTACCTTCATAATGAAAAAAAGTGGTGGGAAGTAATTGATCGCACAACTGGTGAGGTTATTGCCACTGATCAATGGGGTTTAGACAAAGAAACTCATCAAGTCACCATTCAAGATGCCACTCCATTCCATGAATATACAGTAAGTTTTCTAGCGTATATGATTTGGGATCCAACTCAAATGTACAATCAAATTACGAATGACTGGAAAAATATCCCTCATGATATTCCCTTTGATGTTCGCCAGCCAAACTCGAATCAATATATGAAAGACTATCTAGAACAATGGTTGATTGATCATCCAGATACAGATGTTGTTCGGTTTACGACTTTCTACTATCATTTTACGTTATTTTTTAACGAAGAACGCAAAGAAAAATTTGTTGATTGGTTTGGCTATGGGGGAACCGTTTCTGTCAAAGCTTTAATAGACTTTGAAGAAGCAAAAGGCTATCGTTTGCGCCCGGAACATTTTATCGATCAAGGCTATTATAATTCTACATTCCGAAACCCCTCAAAAGAATATTTGGATTATATTGATTTTATTCAAGAGTTCGTAGCAAAAGAAGCAAAGGCTTTAGTAGATTTGGTTCATGCAGCAGGAAAAGAAGCAATTATGTTCCTAGGAGACAACTGGATTGGTACCGAACCTTATGGAAAATATTTTGAACGTATTGGAATGGATGCCGTTGTAGGAAGCGTTGGCGGCGGAGCAACGTTGCGAATGATTAGTGATATTCCTCATGTAAAATATACAGAAGGCAGATTCTTACCTTATTTTTTCCCAGATACTTTTTACGAAGGAAATAATCCAGTTATTGAAGCAAATGAAAATTGGTTGACCGCTAGAAGGGCTATTATGAGAAAACCTTTAGATCGCATTGGATATGGTGGCTACTTGAGCTTGGCCTATCAATTTCCAGATTTTATTTCTTATATTGAAAAAATAGCAGATGAATTCCGTGATATTCATAGCACGATTAAAGAAGTAACACCACATACCGCTTTACGAGTAGCCGTACTAAATTCATGGGGAGCTTTACGTAGCTGGCAAAGTCATATGGTCGCCCATGCTCTTCGCTATAAACAGATTTATTCGTACCAAGGGATCTTAGAAGCTTTAAGTGGAATGCCAGTTGATGTTACTTTCATCAGCTTTGACGAAGTGATTGAATCTGGTGTACCAGAAGGAATAGATGTCATCATTAATGCTGGAGATGCAGAGACTTCCTTTTCTGGAGGAGACTATTGGCTGAATGACAAATTAGTTACGACGATTCGTGAATGGGTTTATAACGGTGGCGGACTAATAGGAATTGGAGAACCGACAGCTGTTCATCATCAAGGTCAATTCTTCCAACTTTCGCGAGTTTTTGGAGTGGATAAAGAACTAGGATTCAGCTTATCTACTGATAAATATTTTGACCAAGTAACCCCGGAACATTTTATTACGAAAGATAAAACGGAATTTGATTTTGGAGAAAGTATGAAAAATGTTTACTCTTTGAATGAATCTACTGAAATTTTGGAATACTCAAATGAAGAAATTCATCTATCCAGTCATGAATTTGGTAAAGGAAGAGGAGTATACATGGCAGGATTGCCATTCAGCATCGAAAATACAAGACTACTTTATCGCTCCCTTTATTATGCGGCACATAAAGAAGAGGAGTTTGAAAAATGGAATGTTTCGAATCCATATTGTGAAGTTCACTATTACCCAGAGATTAAAAAAGCAGCTATTGTGAATAATTCTTTAGAAATTCAAGAAACCGAATACTTTGATGGAACAGGTAACAAAGAATCAATCGTCCTTAAACCAAGTGAACTGAGATGGAAGGAGTATCATGATGAAAAATAGTGGAAACATCATTAGGGTTATCTTATTAATCATTTGTATCGTTCTAACAGTGGTTGGGCAAAAAACAATTGGAAAACCATATCTTCTCATGGAAATCCTAGGTCTTGCTGGTATGTTGGGATTACTGTGGGACTATAATCGTAAGTATGTATAAAGATTTCAATTAATTCATTTCGTGAAAGTAGGGAGAATAGAATGAAATATGCAATCGGGCTAGATATTGGTGGAACAAAAGTTGCAGCAGGAATTATTTCTGAAGAAGGAGAACTCATTCATCGTACAGAAGTAAAAAGTGATGTGACTGGAAGCGACCAAATGTATGATTCTGTTAAACAAGCTCTTCATAGCTTAATGGAAGATTCTACAATCCAGTGGGATCAAATTGAAGGAATGGGAGCGGGGATACCAGGGAAAGTAGATATTGAAAATGGCATTGCTGTTTTCCAAAATAATATTCCTTGGCCTAACTTTCCAGTAGCAGAAAAACTGCGTCAGGATTTCCCTATTCAACGAGTAGTACTTGACAATGATGTATATATGGCTGCCTTTTCAGAATGGAAAAAGGCAGAAATGAAAACAGAAGAATTATTTACCTTTGTAACCATTAGTACAGGAATATCCAGTTCATCCATTCAAAATGGAAAGTTCCTTCGTGGTGCTGGATTTGCGGGAGAAGTAGGACAAGTAGCAATCACTTCTCCTTTTACCCAAGAACATGTCACACTAGAACAAGCAGTAGCAGGACCTGGAATCGAAAAAGCAAGTCAAAAAATATATCAAGATGACCAGATCACTACCAAAGGTGTCTTTGAAAAGTATCAACAACAAGATCCGATTGCGATAGAGATTATTGATAAAGCAGCGGCTACGTTAGCGGAGGGTGTCCACATGATTGTCACACTTCTAGATCCGCACCATATTACGTTTGGCGGAAGTATTTCTACTTATAATCCTTTTTTCATTGATCTGATGAAAGAAAAAATGAATAAATGGTTGCTACCTGATCAACGACATATCTTATCGTCAATAAGTATCAGTCATTATGAAAATCTATCGGGACTAGTGGGAGCAGGTTTGCGAGTTTTTCACGCAATGAATGAAGAATAAGTGGTAGAACTGGAAGGGAGCAAACAGATGCAAAAGAAACGAAATGTTGTCTTAATAATGGTGGATCAGTTGCGCTTTGATTGTATAGGGATCAATGGAAACTCAATGATTTCTACGCCAAATCTAAATATGTTAGCGGCAGAAGGATATAATTTTAGCAATGCTTACAGTGCAACCCCTACGTGTATTCCTGCTAGAGCAGCGTTACTGACTGGTTTAAAACAAGAAAATCATAAACGAGTTGGTTATGAAGATGATGTACCTTGGGACTATGAGAAGACCATTGCTTCTGAGTTTGCTTCCAAAGGTTACTATACAAAAGCAATTGGTAAAATGCATGTTCATCCTCAACGAAAACTGATGGGATTCCATCATATTGAGTTGCACGATGGCTACTTACATGCTTCTCGAAAAACCTCTCGACCGTACGGGGAACAATTCCAACAAACAGATGATTATCTAGATTGGTTGAAGCAGAAAAAAGGATCACATGCGGATTTAATTGATAGTGGCTTGGATTGTAATTCATGGGTAGCACGGCCATGGATGATTGAAGAAGAATATCATCCGACGAATTGGTTGACGAGCCGGGCGATAGACTTTTTAGATAAAAGAGATCCAACGATGCCATTCTTTTTGAAAATGTCGTATGTGCGACCTCATTCACCTTTAGATCCTCCTCGTTATTATTTTGATATGTATATGGATCAAATAAAAGATATACCGCTATCAGAATTAGGAGATTGGGAAAAAAAACAACCTTATTTTAAAGAAGAACACAGTACTGTAGCCTTACGAGGACTTATTCCCAAAGCGGATTTGAAAAGAAGTATTGCTGCTTACTATGGATTGGTAACGCACATTGATCATCAAATCGGACGATTTATGATGCGTCTGATTGAACACGACTTAGATAAGGATACCTTAATCGTTTTTCTTTCTGATCATGGAGACCAGTTAGGAGAACATGGTTTATATCGAAAAGGATATCCCTACCAAGGAAGTGTTCACATTCCGATGATGATTTACGATCCTTATCAGTTAGTAAGTACTGCCAATGGAAAAACATTTGATGACTTAATTGAGATTCGGGATGTTTTCCCTACGTTGATTGAACTAGCTACGGGTGACAAAGTAGCCGGAATTGACGGGAAGAGTATGGTTCCTATTATTAAAGGAGATGTTGGTGCCGATACAAGAGAGTATTTACATGGAGAACATCAACTAGGAGATTATTCCAGTCAGTTCATCATTACAAAACAATGGAAATACATCTGGTACTCGGTCAGCGGACAAGAACAACTTTTCCATTTAGAAACAGATCCAGACGAATGCTTCAATTTGATTGCTGAAGAAAAATATAAAGGTGTGCAACAAAAGTTGAGAGATTATCTCATACAAGAATTATCTAATCGAGAGGAAAGGTTTGTGAAAAAAGGCAAACTTCAGACTATTTCGCACCCTATTAATGTCCTTAAAGAGATGTAAAACAAAATGCTTCGTCATCGTCAAAAACTTTGTTAGTTTTTCCATTTTCACACAAAAAAGATTTGACTTATAAAAATAAAACCAGTAATATAAAGGTGTAACTGGTAATGACAAGTAATGATGTGTCGAATACAAAATGTGTATATGAATGGGAATGTTTCAAAGGAAATGAGGTGAAAGGAGCTGTTAAATAAAGATAGTGCAATCCCACTATATAATCAGCTAATTAGTGTTCTAATAGCCTATATCAAAGATTCTCTTTCAGTGGATGATAAGATGTTATCAGAACGAGAAATTTGCGATAAGTATAATGTGAGTCGAACTACCGTACGTGTTGCTTTAAATGAGCTGGAGGAAATGGGTTTTATCTACAAACGTCATGGAAAAGGAACCTACGTTTCAGGACTTTGGAAAGAAATGAAAAATCTAACAGACTCTTATAGTTTTACGGATCAGATGCGACAATTGGGGAAAACACCCCGAACAAATCTTCTTTCATTTGAAGTCACCAAAGCTAATCCATATGTATCTAAAAATTTAGGAATGTCTGAAGGAGAGAAAGTATACAAGGTGAAACGTCTGCGTTGTGCGGATGGGACGCCGATGATGCTAGAAACTACCTATATTCCCAAGTACCTTTTTCAGGGTTTAACGAAAGAAAAATTGAAGAGCATGCCGTTGTATGAATTATATCCTACTTTGTATAATCAGGATATCAAGTATGCTGATGAAGAGTTTTTTGCTTCAATCGCTCAAGAAAAAGAAGCCAAGCAATTATCTGTTCCAACTGGAACCGCTTGTTTACGGATTTTCCGTTCTTCATACAATCAAGATAATAAAATTATTGAATTTACGATTAGTGTGGCTCGTGGTGATCAGTTTGTCTATAAGATCCGTCACTCTAGAAAAGGGCGCACGTCCGAAAAAAATAAAAATTCCCAACTATAATAAAAAAATATAAGGAGGACGTCATACATGTTTGAATTATCAAGCGAAAAATTGACCGACTTAGGAGCAGAAATTACTACAAGAGAGATTAAGCAGCAGCCAGAATTATGGCAAGAGGCTTTTGAATATTATAAAGAGGAAGAAAATCGAATCAAAGATTTTCTTGATCAAATTAAAGCAAAACATCCACATACACGTGTTATTTTTACAGGAGCAGGAAGTTCTGCATATGTAGGAGATACGGTTGTTCCTTACCTTAAAGAAGTAGGCGATGAGAAATCATTCGAATTTCAAGCAGTTCCAACAACAAGTATCGTATCAAATCCAAAATCATACTTTAAAAAAGATTTCCCAACGATCTTAGTTTCTTTTGCACGTAGTGGAAATAGTCCAGAAAGTGTTGCATCTGTTCAACATGGTCAGAATTTGGTTGATGATTTCTATCAAATTACCATTACGTGTGCACCAGAAGGGAAATTAGCTGAGAAAGCACAAGGAGACGAGAAAAATCTTCTTCTATTAATGCCAGCTCGTTCAAATGACCAAGGATTTGCAATGACAGGAAGCTTTACTTGTATGACCTTATCAGCAATTTTAGTGTTTGATCCAAAAACTGTCGATGAAAAAGCAGGATATGTTTCACAAATGAGAGCGATGGCAGAAGACTTAATGAAGAGAGAACAAGAGCTACAAGATTTAATCGATCAAGATTTTAATCGTGTGATTTACTTAGGTTCTGGTCCACAAGCTGGAATTTCTCGCGAAGTACAATTGAAAATCCTAGAATTAACAGCTGGAAAAGTAGCAACTGCTTTTGATAGTTCATTAGGCTTCCGTCACGGACCTAAATCCTTTATTGATGATAAATCAATTGCTTTCTTGTACGTATCTAATGATCCGTATACCAGACAATATGATGTAGATATGCTAAAAGAATTGAATGCAGATAAAATTGCGAAAATTGTTTACGGAATCAGCGTAGAGCAAGATAATAATTTTGATGGTTCAAACTTTACATTTGATAAGAGCTATGCAGACTTACCAGATGCATACTTAGCATTACCGTACACCATGTTTGGACAGATTATTTCCTTGATGACTGCAATTAAAGTAGGCAACAAGCCAGATACTCCAAGTCCAACGGGTACAGTAAATCGTGTTGTTAAAGGGGTCACGATTCACGAAAATCTATAAAAAAAATAAAAAAATAAAAAAGGGTACGAGGTGTAGGGCAAATGCCCCCCTCGTTATTCTTATCCAAATGAATAACAGCTCGGAGACTTTAATAAAGCCTCTCTAATTCAACTAAACAAGGAAAAGAAGGTTTTAGAATGAAAAAGTATATATATGCAGAAACATTTTATTTTCCATACGAAGTTAAGGGACCTGGTTATTTAGAAGTAAATAACGGAACCTTTGGCTCATTCCACACAGAAAAACCAGAAGATGGAAAAGTAATCGATTATAGTGGCAAACAAATTGCACCAGGACTAGTCGATACACATATTCATGGATTCAAGGGATATGATGTGATGGATAATGATGTAGAGGGATTAAGCATCATTGCAAAAGGAATTTGGCAAGGTGGAGTAACCTCCTTTCTACCAACCACTTTAACAGCTTCAACAGAACTTCTAAATGAGGTCTGCCAAACCGTTGGTGAACATGCCGATTCTTTGGAAGGTGCAAAAATTCGTGGAATATTCTTAGAAGGTCCATTCTTTAATGAGAAGTATAAAGGAGCACAAAATCCTAAATACATGGAAGATCCCTCTATTGAAAAACTAGCGAAATGGCAAGAATTATCTCAAGGACATGTTAAAAAAATTGCGATTGCTCCTGAACGAAAGGGGTCATTGGAATTCATTGATTATGCAACTAAAAATAATATTCGTACAGCGATTGCTCATACGGATGCTACTTTTGATGATTGTGAAGTAGCAGTTGAACACGGTGCCAATATCTTTGTTCATACATACAATGGAATGCGCGGTCTTCATCACCGTGAACCAGGTGTAGTTGGAGCGGCGATGAGTTTGAAGGATGTTTTCTCCGAACTCATTTGTGATGGACATCATGTTCATCCAGTAGCAGCTAAAGTGGTAATGGATGCTCATGGGCGAGAAAAAACGATGTTTGTTACCGATTGTATGCGTGGTGGAGGTATGGGAGAAGGCGATTCTATGTTAGGTGAATTCCCAGTAGAAATAAAAGATGGGGCTGCACGTTTGAAATCCAATGGTAGCTTAGCTGGTAGTGTATTAGAGTTGATTCAAGCCGTTCAAAATGTTGTCAAATGGGGAATTGCAACTCCTCAAGAAGCCATTCAAATGGCAAGTCGAGTACCAGCTGAAAGTGTTCATATCGATGATGTTTGTGGATTGATTAAAGAAGGATATGCAGCTGATTTTATCGTTCTTGATCCAAATCTACAACTAGAAAAAACATATATGGATGGGGAAATTGTTTACGAAAAATAACCATACATAACAAGGAGGAAAAAAGAATGATAGGATGTATCGTAACAGGACATGGAGAATTTGCTCCAGGTCTATCAAAAGCGCTGACAATGATTGCAGGAAAGCAAGAAAATTTCCAAGTCATTGCATTTGAAGAAGGACTTGCTTTGGATACTTATGAAGAAAGTATCCGAGCAACCCTAGAAGGATTATTGAAAGAAACAGAAGGTGTTTTAATTTTTACTGATTTATTAGGTGGAACTCCATTCCGAACAGCGATGATGGCTTCAAGTTCATTCGAAAATGTAGAAGTATTAACAGGAACCAATTTACCAATGCTTATTGAAATTGGTTTAATGCGTACATTTGAATCAGATGTAAAATCTCTTGCAAAACGTGCAGTAGAAGTCGGTACAGAAGGAATTCAGCACGTAGTATTAGAAGATGCAATGAATGAAGCAGATGATCAGTTAGATGATGACGGAGAGGGAATTTAAATATGTGGGAAAGTATTCTTGCCGCATCGATTGTGCTTCTTATATTTATTATTCTAATTGTTCTTGTCTATTACATCGTTAGTTCAAGAGGAATGAAGCAAAGAAAAAAACATTTTGAATCCTTACATCAAAATTTATCTAAAGGACAAAATGTAAGCTTTTCAAATGGGATTTATGGAACAATTCAAGCTGTACATGAAGATACCGTAGATATCCAAGTGAAATCCGGTGCAGTCATGACCGTTTCACGTTATGCTGTATCTGATATCATCAAAAAATAAAGTAATGATCAGTTTTATAAACACATTCATTATATAAAACATATAAAACGAAAAGATCCAAATGGGTCCAAATCGAAAGGGGAAACAATCATGGCAAATATACTATTAACCCGAATTGATAACCGCTTAATCCACGGTCAAGTAGCAACACAATGGAATTCTTCAGTGGGATCCAATTTACTTTTGGTTGCGAACGACAATGTTGCAGGAGATAAGATGAGACAAGGCCTGATGGATATGGCAGCACCAAATGGAGTAGCGACTCGTTACTTTACGATTGATAAGACCATTGAAATTATTCATAAAGCAGCCGACCGTCAGAAGATTTTCATTATTGTTGAAGATCCTACTGATGTTTTAAAATTAGTTGAGGGAGGTGTACCGATTAAAAAAGTAAACATCGGAAACATGCACATGTCTGAAGGGAAAAGACAAGTTGCGACTTCAGTAGCGGTTGATGAAGCCGATGTAGCAGCGTTCAAAGCATTACAAGAAAAAGGAATAGAGTTAGAAATCAGACGTGTACCTTCCATGCCTGCAGAAGAACTATCGAAATTATTTAAATAATTTTTTTCATATGAGAGGAGAGTATAAAAGATGGGTTTTGATGTAAATATTATTCAAATCATCCTGGTCTTCGTAGCAACCTTTATTGCTGGAATTGATCAGTTCAGTTTCTTAGAATCATTATATCAGCCAATCGTAATGGGTCCTGTTATTGGAGCTATTCTTGGGGATGTAACTACGGGACTAATTGTCGGTGGTACATATCAACTAATGACAATCGGAAATATGCCAGTAGGAGGAGCACAGCCTCCAAATGCTGTTATCGGTGGGATTATGGCATCAATCTTAGCAATTACACTGAAACTAGAGCCTACTGTAGCAGTTGCAACCGCAGTACCTTTCTCGCTATTAGGACAATATGGAGTAACATTAATTTTCTCCCTAATGTCACCAGCTATGGCTTATGCGGATAAAGCTGCACATGAAGCAAATCCGAAAAAAATTGTGAATTTGAATTTACTCGCGATGGCAGGAATCGGATTGATTTTTGCGACAATTGTTACTTTGTTCTTCGTAGGAGGAGCAACATTTGGTCAAACGCTTGTAGAGAAAATACCTGAATGGTTAATGGGCGGTTTGAGTGCTGCTGGTGGAATGATGCGTTATGTTGGTTTTGCGATTCTATTAAAAGTTATGGTTTCACGCGAAATGTGGGGCTTCTACTTTATGGGATTTGCATTGGCAAATATTGTAGCTGGAATCCCTAGCCTTGGTGGTTCTGCACTTTTACTACTTGCAATGGTAGGATTTGGATTCGCATTCTGGGATTTCCAAGTACAAACGAAATTTAAAAATGTAACAGTTACTGCTGGATCCAATGGAGGTGACGAAGATGGCATATAATATTCCTGATCACTATAAAAATCAAACACCTGCTCCACAATTAGATAAGAAAACATTAAACAAAATGGTATGGCGTTCTCTATTCTTGCAAGCTTCGTTTAACTATGAACGAATGCAAGCTGGTGGTTGGTTGTACGGGATTCTTCCAGGTTTAGAAAAAATCCATGATAATGATGACGATTTAAGCGCATCGATGTCTCATAACTTGGAGTTCTTTAATACTCACCCATTCTTAGTTACGTTCGTAATGGGAATTGTATTGTCCTTGGAGCAAAATAAAGCAGATATTCCTATGATCCGTGCGGTACGTGTTGCTGCAATGGGACCTTTAGGTGGTATCGGAGACGCTTTGTTCTGGTTTACATTAGTTCCAATCACAGCTGGTATTACTTCTAATATGGCTTTAACTGGAAATATTGCTGCACCATTTATATTCTTAGGTATCTTCAACATCGCGCAATTCGCTATCCGTTATGTCTTAATGCATCAGTCCTACAGACTAGGAACAGATGCAATTGGAGTCTTGACGGCAAATGCAAAAGAATTCACGCGAGCAGCAAGTATTTTAGGGATCTTTGTTGTCGGAGCATTGACCAGTCTTTATGGAGCAACTTCTTTAAATATCCAAGTTCCAAATGGTACAACATTTGAAGGAACTCCAATTACAACCGTTGTTCAAGAAAACGATATGGAAGCTTATAATGAACAGCTGTATTCGTATGATGAAAATAACAATATTTTGTTAGATGAAGAAACAGGTGAAATGGTATTAGCAGAAGGAACTACGATTCGTGAGTTATCCAATGGCGAATTCCAAATCACTTATAATGAATATGATGAAGTACCTGTAACGATTAATATTCAAGAAATCTTAGATGGAATCTTGCCACAATTGATTCCATTGACTCTAACATTACTTCTATACGTCTTGTTCATTAAGAGAAACTGGACTCCATTGAAAGCAATTGGTTTCCTACTAGTACTTGGTCTAATAGGATCCGGATTCGGACTATGGCCTTCTATTTGGTAAAAAGAATGAGGATAGAAAATTTTTGGCAGTAGCAAAATAAAAATGGCTCTGCAGATTCTTTGGCCCGTACACTCATGAAGAGAAGTCTTTTAAAATGAGACCAGGTCCAAGAACTGTGGGGCTGTTTTAGAGAGGTGATAAAAAAGAATGATTGTAACCGTAACGTTAAATCCATCTGTAGATATTTCCTATCAGGTTGACAACTTAAAAATGGATGATGTGAATCGAGTGGAAAATGTAGGAAAAACAGCTGGTGGAAAAGGGTTAAATGTAACTCGGGTAGTGGATCTATTAGATTCACAAGTTCTTGCTACAGGTATTCTAGGCGGTACTCTTGGAAGTTTTATAACCGGGCAACTTGCTGAAAATACGATTACTCAAGATTTTTTTGAAATTGAAAAAGAATCCAGAAACTGTATAGCCATTCTGCATGATGGACAACAAACTGAGATTTTGGAATCAGGTCCAACGCTAACAGTAGAAGAGGGAGACGGATTTTTGAATCACTTTAAAAATCTGTTGGAAACAAATGATGTTTCTGTATTAACAATCTCTGGAAGTTTACCAAAAGGACTTTCTGCAGATATATATAAGAAAATCATTACCTTAGCAAACGAAAAAAATATTCCAGTTGTATTGGATACATCCGGTAGCACATTAGCTGCCGTTCTAGACGATCACTCCTTAAAGATTACAGCAATCAAGCCTAATTTTGATGAGTTGAGTGCTTTGGAAAACGTCAAAATAGGAGACAATCCAGAAGACTGGAAACGTATTTTGAATGGACCAAGATTTAAGAATGTCGAATGGATTATTATTTCAATGGGAGCAGATGGAGCTTTCGCTAAACACAATGATCGATTCTATCAAGTTGAAATTCCTAAGATAAAAGTAATCAATCCGGTTGGATCTGGAGATTCTACCGTAGCTGGAATTGCTGTAAGCTTAGAAAGTAAAGACAGCGATGAGAAACTTTTGAAAACAGCTATGACAACTGGTATGCTGAATACAATGGAAGCTCAAACTGGTTTCATTAATCCAGAAAATTTTGACGAATACTATGCTAAAGTGATTGTAACTGAATTAACTGATTAAATATTGTATACACAAAATTAGAGGAGTGGTAAAGAATGTTAACCGTATCAAAGAAGAAATATGCATACCTAGAGAAACTTTCCGATAAAAACAAAATGATTAATGCACTTGCAATTGACCAACGAGGATCATTGAAAAAAATGATTGCTGCGAATAGTACAAAAGAAGTTGGGGACGAAGGAATTATTAATTTTAAAATTGAAATTTCTCGTGAACTAACACAATTCTCTTCAGCAATCTTGTTGGACCCAGAGTATGGTTTACCAGCAGCAGAAGCACGTGATGAGAATGCTGGACTTTTGATTTCTTATGAAAAAACAGGATATGATGCAACAGAAGTAGGACGTTTACCTGATTTACTTCCTATCTGGTCTGCAAAAAGAATCAAAGAACTAGGCGCAGATGCTGTCAAAATTCTTTTATACTTTGACGTAGATGAAGATGATGCAATCAATGATCAAAAACTTGCTTTCACAGAGCGTGTTGGATCCGAATGTATGGCAGAAGAAATTCCATACTTCTTAGAAATTGTGACTTATGATGCAAATAATGATGATGTAAAATCAGCAGAATATGCAAAAGTAAAACCTCACAAAGTAAATGAAGCAATGAAAATATTCTCTGATGAGCGTTACGGAGTAGATGTATTAAAAGTTGAAGTTCCTGTAAACATGAACTTTGTAGAAGGATTCGCTAAAGAAGGCGAAGCTGTATACACTCGTGAAGAAGCAATGAACTACTACAAAGAGCAATCAGAAGCAACACACCTACCATTTATCTTCTTAAGTGCTGGAGTAACAGCTGAGTTGTTCCAAGATACGGTTCGTTTTGCTAAAGAAGCAGGATCAACGTTTAACGGCGTATTGTGTGGCCGTGCAACATGGAGTAATTCTGTAGCAATCTTCGCACGTGAGGGTGCAGAAGCGGCTCAGGAATGGTTACGTTCTGAAGGACGTAAAAATATTGAAGACTTGAATGTGGCAGTTGCAGAATCAGCAAGTCCATGGACAGATAAAGTTCAAGTAGCTAAATAAAAAAAGATAGAAAAAGCCACTTCCGTAGAAGTGGCTTTTTTGTGTTTAAACTATTGTTTTAGATATTGAATGATTGATGGTAGTATCTATTATATATAAAATAGTAAAATGGTACATACATAAACTTTGTAAAAAATAATTATATTTTCATAAAAGAATATACAAGTGTAAAAAAGAAAAAACTCTATTACCTATATAATCAACATTGTGGTGTCTAACTATGTACTTTTTCTATTGTAATGTTAGTCAATTAAGCTTAATACGGGACAACTATATTATGATTACGATTGAAGTCATCAATCGTAATGTAACAATATGGGACCGTATATTAGGCAATAAAATCCAAATACGTTAAAATTGTTCTATAATCTACGAATATATTTAGAAAATCTAATTGGTTTTACAAAAAAACTCATTCGCATAAATGATAAAAACATAGTAAAATATTAATTATAGGAGGATTATTCCACCTGCATTATAAACTTTTGTTTGAAAATGGTTTGCTAAAAGAAAGGAAAAGGGAGGAATTAAGTTATTGTAGTGAATCGTGAACCAGTTGTCCGCAACCTAGAATCTGAGACATTATTAATGCAACCAACCCTCCTTATAAAATAATTAAATAAAAACTACATCTATATGATGATCCTCATGAAATATTTCCCCCACTCAAAACTGGTTGGTTATGGAAAAATGTTCAGGAAAATTTATCAAAAAAAGCGACTCTTCTCAAATTCAGAGAAGAGTCGCTTTTATGTTAGTAGGAGTTAGGAAATATAATTATTTTTTTGTAATAGACTTTCTGCTTCTAGAATCGCTTCTGGCAAAATATTCATTGCGTTTTTCAATACTTCGCCATGTCCGGTCCCTAAGAAGAAAGGTTCCAATTTAAGGAAATTTCTTACTACTTCGATACTCTGAGCTAAATCCCAATTCAAACGAGCTGGTTTTGGAAAAGCATCTCGATGTACTCCACATATCGCAGCTCCACCAAGCGTCTGTAGAACGTCACCAACGAGTAGGTAATTCTGTTCTCGATGATAAAAGCAAATATGGCCTGGTGTGTGTCCGGGTGTAAAAATAACTTCTAGTTCACCAACTTTATCACCATCTTCTAGAAAAAAGTCCGGTTCATAAGGAAGTGAATTTGGAATTCCTTCTTTTAGAGGAACTTGCTTATCTTCTCTAAGTAATTCTTTTTTAAAATAAGCTGATATTCTCTTCGAGGAAACAGAACGGGAGTATCAGGGAATGCTGTTTTAAATTTTACAAATCCACCCAGATGATCATCATGGCTATGAGTAAATGCTATTGCTTTTAAAGATAGACCGGATTGTTTTATAAGAGCAATAATTTCATTAATCTCAGAAGAATCTACTGCAGTATCTATAAGGATAAAACCATCATTTTCTTTAACTAAAAACAAGTTATTTTCTTGTGCGACTGTTATTTGAATAACATTCGCAAAGGGTTCTATTTGTAACATAAGAATTGTACCTTCCTTTACCTAGTTTCAATGGTTTATGATACCATGAGAAAGAGTACATTCGTCAAATGATACTACTTAAAAGAATAGATAATGAACAAGCTGACTTTTATTTTACTATTTTAATTGAAAAAATCAGGTAGTCTATAGAAGAATGACTACCTGATTTTATTTATTTTATACGGTCCCGAGAAGAATCGAACTTCCGACACCTCGTTTAGGAAACGAGTGCTCTATCCGCTGAGCTACGGGACCAATAACGTTTCCTATTTTCTCACTTTTAAGCACCTTTGTCCAGTCGTTTTCAGAGTAACAAAAAAGAACCAGCGTATTGATTAGTTTATTCGATTAAGGCGTATTCACTCGTATACTGTAAGCTATATTACGTGACTTATCACTTACTTGAGTTAGAATAGCAGCACATATTAAGTATTACTATCCATTTTTTAATCAAATTATTAGAAAGCCTTCATAACAAACTATTGAAACGGTTACATTTAAAGAGTTTATTTGCAAGAAGGGCAAACCATTTTACAGTAACCTTTTGGTTTGTTACGATTGTAGATGCGCAAAAAAAATATTCAAAAAGTGATGTTTTGTAAATAAAGCTTTTTGTTACAAGTCGTAAGTGAAACCCTAATTAGCTGTAAACAGTAAGAACAATATTTTTAAGGAGGTAATGATTTCTTGACTACAAAAGTAGAAGTGCAAAATTTAGTTAAAATTTTCGGTAAGAAAGAACATCAAGCGCTTGAGTTAATTCATCAAGGAAAACAAAAAGATGAGATTTTAGAAAAGACCGGAGCAACAGTCGGTGTTAATCAAGTAAATTTTGAAGTCCAGGAAGGCGAAATTTTTGTCATCATGGGATTATCTGGAAGTGGTAAATCAACTTTGGTCCGTATGTTAAACAGATTGATTGAACCCACAGAAGGAAGCATATTAATTGATGGTGATGATATTTCCAAAATGGAGAAAAAAGAACTACGTAAGGTCCGTCGTGAAAAAATTTCGATGGTCTTCCAAAACTTTGGTCTTTTCCCTCACCGTACAATCTTAGAAAACACGGAGTATGGTTTGGAAGTTCAAGGGATTGATAAAGAGGAACGTCAGAAGAAAGCTGAAAAAGCTCTTGATAATGCAGGACTTCTTGCATATAAAGATCAACATCCTAACCAATTATCTGGTGGTATGCAACAGCGTGTTGGTTTAGCACGTGCCCTTGCTAATGATCCAGAAATACTATTAATGGATGAAGCATTCTCAGCGTTGGATCCATTAATACGTAGAGATATGCAAGATGAGTTACTTGAAATGCAAGAAAAAATGCGTAAAACAATTATATTCATCACTCATGACTTAAATGAATCTCTTAGAATTGGTGATCGTATCGCAATCATGAAAGACGGAGAAGTCGTTCAAGTTGGTACAGGAGAGGAAATCCTAACGAATCCGGCTAATGATTACGTAGAACGTTTCGTTGAAGATGTTGATCGTTCTAAAGTATTGACTGCCAAAAATATTATGGTGCGTCCACAAACGGTACGATTAGGACAGAGTGGACCTAGAGTTGCTTTAAACCGTATGAGAACAGAAAGCTTGTCTAGTCTATTAGTTGTTGGAGAAAATCAAAAACTATTAGGTTATGTTGTAGCGGATGATGCTGCTCGTTTAGTTAAAGAGAACGTGGCAACATTAGAATCAATTATTCGCACAGATATTCCTAAAGTATCAAAAGAAACCTTACTTCATGAATTGTATGATGTCATTCATGAAGCGCAAACACCTGTAGCAGTTGTCGACGAAAATGATAAACTATTAGGAATCGTTATTCGTGGATTAGTTATTGGTGCCCTTGCAAAAGAACGAGAGGAGGTAACAATTGATGGAGAATAGTATATTAGACTTTATTCCTCGCGTACCTGTTTCTGAATGGATAACAGATGTAATCGACTGGTTAACAGCTAATTTAGCGTTCCTATTTGATGCAATCCAAGATGGAGGAAAATGGTTTATGGAAACAGCAACTGATTTATTGCTGTTAATTCCACCTATTGTATTTATTCTTATAATGGTAGCCTTAGCTTTCATTGCAACGAATAAAAAAATCGGATTACCTATTTTTACAGCAATTGGTTTGGTCTATATTCAAAACCAAGGGCTATGGGAACCTCTCATGTATACATTCATGTTAGTACTAGTGGCAAGCTTACTTTCCATTCTTATTGGTGTACCCTCGGGTATTCTAATGGCTAAAAGTAAAGTTGCAAATGTGATTCTTACACCCATCTTAGACTTTATGCAGACCATGCCAGCTTTCGTTTATTTAATTCCGGCTGTAGCATTTTTTGGAATAGGTATGGTTCCTGGTGTTTTCTCAGCTGTAATATTTGCTTTACCACCGACCGTTCGTTTTACTAACCTAGGTATCCGTCAAGTTTCAGAGGAAATGGTAGAAGCTGCTGAATCATTTGGTAGTACAGGCTCACAACGCTTGTTTAAAGTAGAATTACCACTAGCAAAAGCTACGATTATGGCTGGTATAAACCAAACAGTCTTGTTAGCACTATCTATGGTAGTGATTGCTTCAATGATCGGTGCTCCTGGACTAGGTGAACGTGTAATCAACGCATTACAACGTGCCCAAGTTGGACCTGGTTTCGTAGCTGGACTTGCACTAGTAGTTCTAGCAATCATTTTAGATAGAATCATGCAAGGATTTAACAAAAAATAATCATTACAATCGAGTGAGGTATATAACTTACTCGTAAAACTCCCTTTATATACCTAAACTTATTAATAACTATCTTTATTAGTTTAAAGATGAAAAAAAGGAGAGATTTATTTTGACAATTAATTGGAAAAAAATCGGACTAACTGCAGTTTCTGCATCAGCATTACTTTTGGCTGCTTGTGGAACGGACTCAGATTCAGACACAGCTGCTTCAGGAGAAGCAAACGGGGTATCAGGTGAAATTAATCTAGCATATGTTGCTTGGGATACTGAAATTGCTTCTACAAACGTAATTGCAACGGTTCTTGAAGATTACGGATACGATACTGAAACAACTCAGCTAGATAACGCAATCATGTGGGAAGCTGTTGCAAGTGGAGATGCTGATGCAATGGTAGCTGCTTGGTTACCTGGAACTCACGCACCTCAATTTGAACAATATGGAGACAGAATGGTTCATGTAAGTACGAACCTTGAAGGAGCTAAAATCGGTTTAGTTGTTCCTGAATATATGGATGTTGATTCTATTGCTGATCTAAGTGATGAAGCTGAACAAACGATTACTGGTATCGAAGCTGGTGCTGGTGTTGTAGCTGCTTCGGAACAAGCACTTGAAGATTATGAGAATCTAGCAGACTGGAATGTTCAAACTTCTTCTTCTGGAGCTATGACAACACAGTTGAAACAAGCAATCAAAAATGAAGAAGAGATTGTTATAACAGGTTGGTCTCCACACTGGATGTTCCAATCATATGACCTTAAATATCTTGAAGATGCAGAAGGTTCATTCGGCGATGCTGAAACAATTGATACTTTTGCTCGTGAAGGATTAGAAGAAGATATGCCAGAAGCATACCAAATTCTAGAAAACTTCAATTGGACTACTGAAGACATGGAATCTGTTATGTTAGATATTCAAGAAGGTACTGAGCCTAAAGAGGCTGCTCGTACTTGGGTTGATGCAAATGAAGATAAAGTAGCAGAATGGACAAACGGAGTAGGCGAATAAGATTCTCCTACATCTGATGAACATTAAGTGTTACATGATGAATGCTTTCCAACAATACGTTGGAGAGCATTTTTTTTATAAAAATAACCATCGAGCATATACTCGATGGTTTTACTAGTTTTAAAATCAGTTAAAGAACTTCTTTTGTGAGCCTCTTCATGAAAAGGATGGCCATTAAAATAATCACAAATACAAAAGGGAAAGAACCCAAAGTAATTTAACTCTTACGCTTGTAGCTGAGTTTCCATCTATGTTAATCGACAAAGAGTTTTTGGTTTTACCATGTATATTTTATTATTTTTGCTCAAAAATAATTATTGCAAATTTTCAATTTGTTGTTCAAGTTGATCATTCTTCTTTTTTAAAGATTCTATATCCATACGCATTTCTTGAACTTGATCCTTCAACTGATCAAAATTATACGGATCAATGGTCTCAGTAGTCGGATTATCTAATTTTTGAAATAAGAATGTTAACCCAAAAATAATGAAAACAGCTAAAAAAATATAAAGCCAACTTCTACGCGGAGATTCTTTCTCAGGGTCTGGTCTCATACTTTCCAAAGCTTTTCTTGCGGTCTTTTTTTCCAAGAATAGTCATCCACCTTTCCTTTCATTTCTACTGTTCTTTTAACCATTATACATGATTCCGATTATAATTGAACGTCTAGTCCTCTCAAAAAATCATTGATAAGATAATCCAGTATTTCTTTATGTAGACTTGTGCATATATAATGAAAATATCTTTAAAAAAGAAATTACTTGTAAGAAATGCCATCCCTATAATCACACGAGCTCTTACTATAAATTAACGTCTGATTGAGCTATTCGGTTCTACAGCGCAATCAAGATAGCTACTCGGTTGCGGTACCTCAACTTTTTGTAGTCATTGCGCAATCAAGATAGCTACTCGGTTGCGGTACCTTGACTTTTAGCAGTCATTGCGCAATCAAGATAGCTACTCGGCTGCGGTACCTCGACTTTTAGCAGTCATTGCGCAATCAAGATAGCTACTTGGTTGCGGTACCTCAACTTTTTGTAGTCATTGCGCAATCAAGATAGCTACTCGGTTGCGGTACCTCAACTTTTTGTAGTCATTGCGCAATCAAGATAGCTACTCGGTTGCGGTACCTCGACTTCTTGTAGTCACAGCGCAATCAAGCAAACTACTCAGTTGCCGTACCTCAACTTTTTAGTTCCACTGATAGAAAAAATAATCACTATTTGAACCGATTAACCAGATACAATAACAATCAATCATCCTAAACACAAAAAAGCAGTGCATCCCAAGAGGGGAGCACTGCTTTTTCAAATATATTAGTTTAGAATGCCCATGTACCATTGCGGAAGATTGGCATAGTTGAACCATCTTTGCGGATTCCATCGATATTCATTTTTTCGTTACCAACCATGAAGTCAACGTGTACGTTGGATCTGTTTAAGCCAGCTTCAGCCAACTCTTCTTGAGACATTTCGGTACCACCTTGAACACTAAATGCGTAAGCAGAACCTAAAGCCAAGTGGTTGGACGCATTCTCGTCCCATAAAGTATTGAAGTATACCAAACCAGATTGAGAAATTGGAGATTCATGAGGTACCAAAGCAACTTCACCTAAGCTACGTGCTCCATCATTTTCTTCTACCAAGTGTTTCAAGACTTCTTCGCCTTGTTCAGCAGAAACATCAGTGACTTTACCGTCTTTGAAAGTAAAGGTCATGCCATCAATAATATTACCAGAGTAACTTAATGGTTTAGTTGATTTAACAACCCCCTCAATTCGACTACCGTCTGGCGCAGAGAATACTTCTTCTGTTGGCATATTTGCGATGAACTCTTCGCCTTGTGCATTCACTGCACCAGCGGAGTCCCAAATATGATTCTCAGGCATTCCTACAGTCAAGTCGGTTCCTTCTGGAGTTGTGTAGTGCAAAGCATCGAATTGTTCTTTATTCAATACATCAGCCTTAGACCTCAAGCGTGCTTCATGCTCGTCCCATGCTTTGATTGGATCATCTTCATATACTAAACAAGTTTTGAAAATTTCATTCCATAGAGCGTCTACTTGTTCTTCTTCTGTTTCCAAATCTGGGAATACTTTCGCAGCCCAAGTAGCACCTGCTGCAGAAGCAACAGTCCAAGAAACTTTATTAGCTTGTGTAGCAATTCTCTGTTCTTTCAAAGCCATACTGTTGGCTTTCATTACTGCGCCTAATTTTTTGCTGTCTACGCCATTTAATGCATCTGGATCAGAAGAGCGTACAGACATCCTGCTTGCTTTCTTTTCTAGCATATCCATAGATTCATCAATCTTATATTGAGGAATATCAGTTAAACGTTCTTCAGGAGTATGTAAATATTTTTCGCGGGTAACGATATCGTCTGCCCATTTTACAATTACTTCTGTAGCTCCTAAAGCATATGCTTCTTTTGTTAACAGACGTGCAAGTGGTACTTGTTCTACGTCAATATTCAAAAGAACCGTATGTCCTTTTTGAACGTTAATTCCTTTTGAAACCAATAGTTTTGCATATTTTTGTAGATTTTCTTCAAAGTTTTCTAATACCATAAATAAATCTCTCCTTCTCATTAAATTCTTATCTATCATACCATATGCCATTCTTATAAAACAGTATGTTGCATTCTTTTTTATATTCTATTATAAAGGTTTATTAGTTTTCTTCCCCATTATAAACAAACGAAAAAATCCCCCAGCACTGGGCTGAGGGACACAATTAAATCTTGGGGGATTTAATTATGCAACTACTTTATTAGAAGTAGTAATCTAATTATAACATGGAAAAGGATGAGACAATAGAAATACACTTTTAAAAATAGAGAATAAAAATGACTTCTAATGTAATCCTAAATAAATTTCTTCTAACTCACGTTTACGATGCATTAACAGTTCCATAATTTGAAAGACGGTATCTTCCAGCACTTTTAAATGTTGAATGTTTTTTTCGACAATATCTTTTGTAGACCATTCAGAAAAAATGGTAGTAAAAAATTCATCAATCGCTGGACGTGCGGAGGAGAGTACTAGATACTGTTCCTCATAAATAAAATTCAAATCTTGCAATTCTCGTTCTAACGTTTGAATTTTACGTTCCATTTCCAAAATCATTGCTTCTGCTGCATCCAATTGACTACGATTAACATATTTTAATAAAAAGTCGATTTCATTAATTAAATCCCAACGGATAATGGTTTCAGAAGTATCCAAGCTTGTTAAAATATCACTAATTGATTCTAATAACTGATAACAGGCATTTTCTGCTTCTACCGTTTGCATATATTCGTATTGGATTTTGGCACTTTCTTTTTCCTTTTCAGAAAGAACACTACCTAAATCAGGATTACGGCGTAACAAATCTTCTTTAATATTGCGTAAACGATATTTCTTTTCTTGTATTTCACTTTCTAATTCCATCAACCGTCGTTGAGAGGAAATTTTTAAGGCATATATTTTGTCGAATTCCAGTTTAGCTCCAATAATTTCTTCGGATTCTTTGTTGACAATTCGATCAAATGTACCAATTAATTTCAATAAAGCGGTCGAGAAGGTTTCCTTTTGTAATCGTTCCAAATCGAGGGTTTTATTTTCCAGACGTTGAATGGCCAAGTCTAATTGTTCTTGCTGAAGTTTATAAATTTCTTCGGCATAATAAAATTTTCGTGACAAAGAACCTAGTTGCAATAACAAAACCTCATATTCCATTCCTAAATCCATCGGCATATCCCCTTGCTGTGTAAGCATCATTGGTTTCATGTCGGCCATCCCCCTCAATCGATTGCTATGAATTAGTCATGGATGCATGTGTATCAACCATACTATTTACAAATTTTTTCAAGTTTTCTATATCTTCTTCTTCCGCATTTAAATCAACTTTTACACCAGTAGCCCCTTTAGTTGCACCCGTTTTTGCAAACTGAACTTCAAAATCATCTACAGCTGTACAAAATTGTTCATAAAATGTATCGCCAGATCCTACGACTCCAAAAACCTTTCCAGTAAGATCAACTTCTTCTAACTCATCAAAAAAGTCCATGATTTCATCAGGTAAATCACCATCCACACCATACGTGTAACTTCCGACAATACAATAGTCATACCCTTCAAAGTCAATCGGATCAGATTGAACGCAATCGACTACGTCCACATCTACCCCTTTTTCTTCTAATAATTCTGCTGTAATATCAGCAATTTCTTCTGTATTTCCGGTCAGACTCGCAAAGACAATCAATGCTTGTGCCATATTCATCCTTCTTTCTGTCTGTCTCAAAACTCTATAAATAAAGTATATCAAACATTCCCTTCTTTTACAGTACGAAATGAGTGGACTAGCAAAAGGAATGATATAATGAAGGAGCAAAGAATGTGAAAGAGGGGGATGAATTTGAAAGAAGTAGTTTGGGGAATGATTGGAACGGGAGATGTGACCGAAAAGAAAAGTGGTCCCGGTTTGTACAAGGCAAAAGGATCTCGTTTGAAGGCAGTCTACAATCGAACCCAAGAACGAGCTGAAAGTTGGACCGAGCGTCATGGACATGGTGTTGTGTATGACACTGTTGAGAAGATAATGAATGATCCAGAAATTACGGCAGTGTACATCGCAACTCCTCCGGCCAGTCATTTTGACTATGCGATGCAAGTGATTGCAGCTGGGAAAATTCCCTTTATCGAAAAACCGATGGCTAGTACCTATGAAGAATGCCGTCAAATAATCGATGCGGCAAACGAGAAAAATCTACCTGTTTATGTAAGTTTCTATCGACGAGCCCTTGATAAATTCCAAAAAATACATACTTTACTAGAGGATGGAGCAATCGGCAAACCGATTCTAGTTGAAATTCGCCAATTCCAACCTCCTCAAAAAGAAGAGTTGCAAAAAGAAAACATTCCGTGGCGTTTAACACCAGAAGCTGGTGGTGGGAAAGCTTTGGATCTACAAGTACATGTCCTAGATTATTTAGCATCTTATTTTGGTGATATTCAAGAGATGAAAGGAATTGTTGATAATCGTGGAGAATTATACCTTGTAGAAGATACAATTTCTGCGAGTTTTCAATTTGAAAATGGCGTAATTGGTTCGGCAACGTGGAGTTATGTAGCAGACGTTTTCTTGGATGAAGTGACGATTATCGGAACGAATGGGCGACTTGTTTTTGCAGGGATGAATGTTGAATCCGTAACGTTAATCAAGAGAGGGCAAGAAGAGACGTACGATTTTGATTCTCCAAAACATATTACAATGCCGTTGATTCAAACCATTGTAGATGAAATACGAGGAATAGGGAAAAGTCCAGCCGATGCTGAAAGTGCAGCCAACGGAATTAAAATGTTTGATCAACTACTGAAAGAATATCGCCAACGGTATTAGAATTTCTTTCGAGATACGAGCTCCTAGCAGAAAGGGGCTCGTATATGTTAAAATAAAGTTGTAAACGTTATCAAACCTATTGTTTTAAACAAATGCTATCATAAAAGAATGGAAGGTGACGAGATGAACATAACAATTATTGGAGCTGGTAATTCCGGTTTGGCAATGGCAGCTCATCTTACTTTGTCAGGAAACACAGTAACGTTATGGAATCGCACACGTAAAAATATTGAAGGACTCTTAGAAAACCCGATTATTCATTGTCGAGGAGCCGTAGAAGGAGATGCCACCATTCATTTGGTCACCTCCAATCTTGCAAAAGCACTAAAAAATCCTGATATAGTATTCGTAACCACTCCCGCTTTTTCTCACAAACAATTAGCTACTCAGATCGCGCTCGTATTAAAAAAAACTACTACCATTATCTTAAGTCCCGGACGAACCTTTGGAGCACTTGAATTCAAACATGAATTTAAACGAGTGAACGCAGGTGTCCATCCTCTCATTGCTGAAACCCAAACCATTTTATATACGTGCCGAAAAATCACTTGTAATGAAGTTGAAATGTATGCCTTAAAAAATGATGTACTTCTTTCAACCGTTACTGGAGAAGAAAATCAGTTAGTAATTAATCAATTACCAGCCTGTTTACGCGATAAGTTTATTCCAGCAGAGTCTATGATTGAGACATCTATTGGAAATGTAGGCATGGTTCTGCATTGTGCTCCCCTTTTATTAAATACAGGTTGGGTAGAAAGTGAAGCACACTCCTTTTACTATTACAGAGAAGGGATTAGTCCGACTATTGCCCATTTTATTGAAAAAATGGATGCTGAAAGACAGTTGGTAGCAATGGTATTAGGCAATCCAGTTGAATCTGCCAAGGATTGGATGAAACGTACCTATAAATTAACCGGTGAAAATTTGTATGAAGTAATCCAGAATAATGATGCGTATGAAACGATTTTGGGTCCAAAAAGTTTGCTACACCGATATATTACAGAAGATATCCCAACAGGGTTGGTTCCTTTGGAAGCTGTAGGAAAAGAACTAGGACTGGAAATGACCCATGTCAGTTTAATTATTGATCTGGCTTCCGCGCTATTAGAAATTGATTTTCGCAAAGAAGGGCGTAACTTGCATAATCTTATTGATAAACAACTACTCAATCCTCGTGCGATGCTTCAATTTACAATGAATCCATTGAAGGAGGACGCCTAATGGCTATCAAAGAAAAGGAACTATTTGCTTTGTTGAAACCATCTTTAGATGCTCATACACTGGGGGTGAATGCCGCCGCAGAGTTGCTACGCGATTGTGGCTATGAGGTGTTGACCGGAGATACTCGACTATCACAAATCATGAATGATATTCGTTATCCTTCTAATCAAGAAAAATTAATAAAATGGTTAAAAGAAAACAAAGTTACCTACGTCGGATTGAGTTATCGGTTGGATGAAGATGAAGCCGTCCATCTAGTGGGATATGTAATGTATGCCTTAAAAAGCCATCATATGCTCGCGATACAAGGGGGTCCAATCAATGGAGTTTCATTTGGTGGACTTCCTAAATCGTGTCAGATGATTCAAGAAGAGCATGATCGTTTCGTTTTAACCTTTCAAGGGAGTGAAACACCACAAGAAACGCTGGAAAAATATGGTGTACCACCAGAACGGATTCCGAAAGAAATGAAAGAAGGCAGCAAATACGATGAAGCCTTACTTCAATTTGGAAAAAAATTAGTCAAAAAGAAAGCCTACCTAGACTTTCAACCAGTTCAGCGAGCCTCGTATCCAGAATTTGGAACGATGGATGATTCCGTTTTGAAACGAGTGCAAGCGACGATGACGGAAAGTTTTCCACCACTTATGCGAGCCCACGTGGGTCCCTATTCTTCTATGGTTAGCCGAGAGGAAAATGTAAAAGAATTTCTAAGTTGGTGTACACATTTAGCGGATACGAAATATCTAGATATTCTTTCCATTGGAAGTTCCCAGTTGTCTCAATCAAATTTTGGAGAAGAGTGGGAAGGACGTTCAAATGGGGGAGGAGTACCGGTAAATAGTCCAGAAGAATTTCGACAAATTGCTGAAGCAGCGAGTCCGATGCTGGTGCGAACGTATTCTGGCACACAAAATATTACTCCAATGGCAATGATCTACGAGAGCCATTTAAATATTGCTTGGCATGCTTTGTCTTTATGGTGGTTTAATAAAATGGATGGCCGTGGACCGCTAGATGTTTATGCAAACCTAAAAGCACATATTGAAACCATTCAATACATTGCTTCAACAGGAAAACCATTTGAACCGAATACGCCCCATCATTTTGCTTTTCGTGGTTCCGACGATACAACTTATGTATTATCTGCGGTGCTTGCTGCTACGTTGGCTAAAAAAAATGGGATACACACTTTTATTTTACAAGTGATGTTAAACACACCTCGATATACGTGGGGAGTTCAGGATTTAGCCAAAGCACGAGCGGCCCTTCAATTGGTCAAACAGTTAGAAGATGAAAATTTTAGAGGGTTGCTTCAACCACGAGCCGGTCTCGATTATTTTTCACCTGATTTGGAGCAGGCAAGGATTCAATTAGCAGCTGTTTCTGCCTTGGTTGATGACATTGAGCCACACAATGAGCAGAGTCCACCGCTTCTTCATGTAGTAAGTTATTCTGAAGCATCTCATTTGGCCAATCCACCGATCATCAATGAAAGCGTACAAATTACGCAGTATGCTATTCAAGAATATCGAAAACTACGTAGAGCAGGCTTGATAGAAGATATGAGCCAAAATGAAGATGTTCTAGAACGGACAAAAAAACTAGTAAAAGATGTTCAAATTCTATTGCAAGCAATTGAAACGCATATTTCAGATCCTTATTCGGCAGAAGGTTTTTATACGATTTTTGCTTCTGGATTTTTACCAACCCCTTACATCTGGGCCGAACGAGATGAATTTGAATATGCCATGTATTGGAAAACAAAACCCATTCATGGTGGAGTAAAAGTAATCGATCAAGAAGGTAAAACAGCCTCAGCTGAAAGGATTGCAGATTATGCCATTTCGAATATTCCTGAAATTGCTTATCGATTACAACAACGACGAGAGGGATTGTTGATATAGAGTATAATAAACCACTTCTTATTTTTTAGGAGGTGGTTTATTATTGTATTTTCTACTTCTGACTCACTTATAAAATTCGAGTTCAGTAGCTTCTTCCCAAAATATAATTAAATTAAATCTAGAATAGTCTATTAAATAAGATAAAAGTAGTATAAAATAAAGAAGCAATATACTTATTATTTGAATAGGAGATCATTGAATGAAAAAAATGAAAAGCATTTTAGCACTTTCTTTATTTTTAAACTATTTTACTCCTCTCGTAGTGTGGGCATCAGAAGTTGATGATGTACCATCAGAAGAGGTTAGCTTAACGAATGAAAATAAAGTAGAAGTTAAAGTTAAAGAAAAACTTTTAAAATCACTAGCAAATCAAGATTTAATAATTTCATCAAATATATTTCTAGTGGGTGAAGAAGTAATATTTGAGTGGAAGCTTCCTGAAGATATAGAAGCACTTTCTATCAATATGATACTTGAAAATGGAATGATAGAAACCGAGGTACCGTTAATTCCTGAGAAAGGAGTTCATCTGTTTGAAGGCTCTTTTTTATTAGAAGAAGGCTCTAATTATTCTGGAGATTGGCAAATTTCTGAAATTATAATTGCATTAAATGAAGAAGAATCTGTACGAGTTTCTGTAAGTGATGAAAGCAATCCTTTCAGCAATCTAGATTTTAAAGTAATTCAACCTAAATCAATCAGTACTTTTAGTAGTGAGCAGACAACAGACACACCTTTTTCTATAACGGATTTTGGTGTAGTCTTTCACAAAAGTGCTTCCCTTACCGATCAAACCATTGATGGTGATATTTACATAGGGGCAGAAGCTGTACTTACTTTATCCAATGTTACGGTTTTAGGGGATATTTATGTATTGGGTGCTTTGTATGCAAATGAAGTAACGAGTAAAGGAACACTATTTAATCATTCCATTTATTTTGAAGACCATCCCCAACTTGTTAATGGAATAGCGATTGTTCTGGGAAACAATCATTTTGGAAATATTACCTCTACAAATGAAGTCATAACAAATATTCCGATTGAATTTGGAGAAGAACCTGTAAAATCGGTAGATGGTATCCTTACTATGACAGGACATACTTTGGCTATCGCAGATATGTTTGTGAACGGTCATCCAGTTGAGGTTCTCCCTGACGGAAGTTTTATTGTGAATGATATTGAAATTCAAAAGGCAACTACTTTCGATGTAACCTGGGCAACTGTTTTTGGTCACACAATTAAGAAGTCTTTTGAAGTGGACCCTCACATTATGTCTCCATCTGGTGTCATTCATCATGCTCCCGAATTAATGGGAGTAAAGGATCTAACGTTTTCTATTGGAGAGGAAATTGATTTATTTGAAAATGTAACGGCTACGGATCTAGAAGATGGCGACCTTACAGAAAAAGTTGAAGTAGATGACAGTGGCCTTGACTATACCAAGCGAGGAACGTACTTTATTACCTACCGGATTATTGACTCTGATGGTGCCACAGTAGAAAAACAAGCAACGATTACGGTAAAATAATCCCGAAATTCTGACTTTTGAAATTAGTAACAAAATTAAAACGATGAATAAAGGGAAAACCTATCAATTAAAAACTTCCGTAACGGCTCAAGACAATCCGGATTATACGATTGAGTGGGACAGTAGCGATGAGAAAGTAATTACAGTTGATCAAAAAGGAAACATGGTGGCGCATGCTCCAGGAGAGGCAATCATTACTGCTAATATAGGAACTTTAAGTTCCAAAATAGAAGTAACCGTGAAAGCACCTCTTCAAGAAATTATTTTAAATAAAAATGACTTTTCAATTCTTCAAGGTAAAAAAGAAAAACTGGTTGTTACTTATGATCCAGTTGATACAACCGATAACAAAAATGTAATATGGAGCAGTGATGCTCCTAAAGTGGTCTCTGTTGATAAAAATGGAAATATCCAAGCTCTTTCAGAGGGAACCGCTGTAATTACAGCAAAGGTAGGTATGAAGACTGTATCTACTAAAGTAACAACACTTGTACCGAGTGTTACATATTCCACTCATGTCCAATTAATTGGTTGGCAAGAAGAAGTTGAGAATGGGGAAATGGCTGGTACTACTGGTCAATCCAAACGTTTGGAAGGCATTAAAGTGTCTTTAGAAAACCTACCCTATAGCGGTGGAATTGAATATCAAACCCATGTTCAATCATATGGTTGGATGTCGAAAGTAAATGACGGCACAATGAGTGGAACAGAAGGGCAAGCAAAACGTTTAGAGGCAATCCGTTTGAATTTGACTGGTGAAGTTGCCAAACAGTATGACCTTTATTACCGTGTCCATGCACAAAGTTTTGGTTGGCTAGACTGGGCAAAAAATGGTGAATCCGCAGGAACAGAAGGTTTAGCTAAAAGACTAGAAGGAATTGAAATTATTTTAGTCAAAAAAGGTGAAAAAGCTCCTGAAAATACCAAACGAAGTTATGTAAAGAGTAAACCAATTGTTAATTATTCTACTCACGTACAAAAACAAGGATGGCAAAAAGTAGTTTCTAACGGTGTCATGAGTGGAACGTCTGGAAAAGCTCTTCGTTTAGAAGGAATCTTGATGAATATTTATGATCCATCTTTGACTGGTGGAATTGAGTACAGAACGCATGTAGAAAAAGTCGGCTGGCAAGATTGGAAAGCTGACTGGAAAATGAGTGGAACACAAGGAAAAGCATTACGGCTAGAAGGGATTGAAATAAAACTAACCGAAGAAATGGCACAACACTATGATGTTTACTATCGTGTCCATGCACAAAGTTATGGATGGTTGGGTTGGGCTAAAAATGGCGAATCCGCAGGAACTGAAGGACTTGCAAAGCGTCTCGAAGGTATTGAGGTCCGACTCGTTTTAAAGAGTTTAAATGCGCCAGGATCGACTTCGAACTCATTTATAAAGAAATAAAATATAAAAAGACAGAGTACATTACCAAGAATGTACTCTGTCTTTTTTATGATAAATATATCTCTATTTAAAATAAAAAAGAAGAAGCTTGCAAAAGAAGAAGGATTGGACTATTATAGGAATTGATAGAAGTACCATTCTAAGACAACTAAGATATGGAAGTTTGGTTCAATCCCAAGACGGTCCCGCCACTGTAATCATATGGCAACATATGGAGTCAGATCTTTATCTTAGCTTGCTAATCATGCATGCGCATCCTGTTTCGAGGTAAAACAGTGTCGTAGTAGTCTATGTAATGGAGCATAGACTTTTTTTATACCCAAAACAGCTTCATTTTTAGCAAAATGAGGAATTCTATCAAGTATAATTGGAACTGTTTTTCAATGATGAATAACAATGGGCAATGACGCCTATTCAGTTCTAATATTTTAATTAATTAAAAAGGATAAGGATGTTGTAAATTATGAAAAAACTATGGATACTATTCGCCGCAGGATTTATTTTAACAGGTTGTGCTGATGCAGGAAATAATGCTGCAAATTCAGCAGAAACTCAGTCGAACATAGAAATAAGTTCATCGATAAAGAATGAAAACGCAATTTCTGTAACGATTAGTGTAATGGAAGATGGAAAGTTAATAGAGGACGGTACAAAGAGTCTAGAATTAGAAGAAGGAACCACTTTATTAGAAGCAATGAAAGCTAATTTTGATATTGAAGAAGACAATGATTTTATAACTTCAATCAATGGGCAGGAACAAGATAATGAAGCTAACAAATATTGGCTATTTGATATCAATGGGGAAGAGTCCATGGTTGGTGCTGCTGATGTAGAGCTTCAAGAAGACGATTTCGTAGAGTTTAATTTAGAATAAACCAACTAATATTTTCCAAAGAAAAAAGACCGGAAAACGGTCTTTTTTGTTGTTTAAAAAACGCCTAGACTCATGTTTTTTTATTCCTGTCTTGACTTTCTTTTTTTTTAGAAATACTATAAATATGTGTGTTGCGCTTTCATCTTGAAAATGAGGGGCGGAAAAAATGACAATTAAAGATAGAAAAATATTTGAATCTGTTCCCGGTAAACAAGTAACTTTGGCTCATATTATTGCAAGTCCTGATAAACGGATTTTTGATAAACTGGGATTACAAGATGAGTATTATCAGGCAATCGGAATCATGACGATCACTCCGAGTGAAGTTTCCATTATTGCCGTGGATATTGCCAAAAAAGCTGCGGCAATAAAGATTGGTTTCGTAGATCGATTTAGTGGTTCAGTTTTTATTTTAGGCGACGTTGCCTCAGTAGAAATGGCCATGCAAGAGTCAATCGATTATTTAGAAAAATTAATGGGGTTTAGTATTACAAAAATAACTCGCACCTAAAGTAAAGAGGGTGACTAAATGAAAAAAATCATGTTCATTGGCTCAATTGGATGCGGTAAAACAACACTTTGCCAAAAAATAGTTGGAAAAGAACTTCATTATAATAAAACACAAGCAGTAGAATTTTATCCGCAAATGATCGATACTCCTGGAGAATTTATTCAACATCGACGTTTTTATAATGCCTTACAAATGATGGCAGTAGAAGCAGAAATTATTGGTTTGGTCTCTAACTGCGTGGAAGAAGAACAAGTCTTTTCACCGGGTTTTGCTCAAAACTTTATGAAGCCTAGTATCGGAATTATTACTCAAATTGATTTATGTGATGATAAACAAATAAAAGAAGCAGAACAACGTCTAGAACTAGCTGGAGTAAATAAAATATTTAAAGTCTCAGCTGTAGAAGATATCGGAATGGACGTACTAATAAAATATTTAAATGAGGAGGCAATCTGATGCAAATATATACAAGAACCGGTGACAAAGGCTACACCAGTGTTGTCGGCGGAATGAAACTGGCTAAAGATGCAGAACGAGTTATCGCATACGGAACAGTAGACGAATTGAATAGTGTCGTAGGAATGGCTGCAAGTGTGGATGGAATTTCTTCTGATTTAAAGGAAGAACTGATGACCATCCAACAATATCTATTTGATTGTGGAAATGATCTAGCAACTCCCCATGGGAAAAATCCGTATCGTGTAGATGAAGAGCTGACGTTGTGGCTAGAAAGTAGAATTGACGAGTATGCAGCAATTCCGCCTACCGTTGAATCATTTATTTTGCCAGGAGGAACGCAATTAGCTAGCGTGCTTCATTTTGCTCGAACGGTTGCCAGAAGAGCAGAACGGGAAATTGTTAGTTTCCAATGGACCAATGATATGAATGGAGAAGTTTTAAAATTTATCAATCGTCTCTCCGATTATTTCTTTGCTATTGCTAGAGTTGCAAATGCAGAAGAGAATGTGAAAGACGTGCTATATGAAAGAAGTGGACGAGTTTTCCATACGGAAATCACAAAAGCAGATCTAAAAGATTAAACATGCAAGCGTTTTTCAAAAAAGTATTGACAAGTGTCCATTGTAATAGTACATTTAGAAGTAGTTAGAGCACAAGGGCGTGCTAATCAAATACGAGCGACGAAGCCGTAAGTAAAGAAGTATCAGTATAGATACTCTATTACTTGCGGCTTTTTTTGTAGGAAGGAGGCTGAAAATGGATAAAATTAGATTTGGAACTACTTTATACACAGGTGAAAATAGTCTAAAACGTCTTGAAGAATTTGAAAATGAAAGAGTATTGATTGTAACCGATCAGTTTATTGCTCAGTCAGAAATTCTGGAGACTGTAATGAATCATTTTTCATCAAGTGTGGAAACAATGGTGTTTTCAGAAGTTGTTCCTGATCCACCAATCGACACGATTGTTTCAGGATTAGAAAAAACAAAACAATACCATCCAACCATGATTCTAGCTTTAGGTGGAGGGTCGGCTATTGATGCTGCAAAAGCAATTCTTTATTTTGGATTACAAAGTGAAATTTTTGAAAAAATACCTTTCATCGTGATCCCTACCACAAGTGGAACGGGTTCTGAAGTAACAAATTTTTCTATTATTACTGATGCTGAAAAAATGGTGAAATATCCTTTAATTAGTGATGACATTTTACCAACAGAAGCTATTTTGGATGTTTCCATCGTTATGGGACTTCCACCTGTACAAACAGCCGATACAGGAATTGATGTATTAACACATGCTCTTGAAGCATATGTCTCTACAGAAGCAAATGAAATGTCCAATATGCTAGCTGAAAAAGCAATTGTCTACGTTTTTGATTATCTAGAAAGAGCTTACCGCGATGGACAAGATAAGGAAGCACGAGAAAAAATGCATATCGCTTCTTGCATGGCAGGAATGGCTTTCAATTTAGTATCTTTAGGAATTAGTCACGGAATTGCTCATGCTGCTGGCGCACGTTTCCATATTGCTCACGGACGCTTGAATGGTATTTTATTACCTCATGTAATACGGTATAATAGTGGTATGATAGGAAATAATTCTAATACATTCAATGAGACGGCCAAAAGGTATACGAAGATAGCGAAACTGTTAGGATTAAGTGCGGGAAGTCCACGGATGGGGATTCGTAGTCTAACGAATGCAATCACATCCTTAGAAAAACGTATGAATATGCCAACAAGCTTTTCAGCTTGGGGAATTGACCGCGCAACCTTTGAAGAACACAAGCTTAAAATTTCCGAAGATGCGCTTAAAGATCGTTGTACGATTACAAATCCTATTGAACCAACGGTAGAAGATACACTATCTATTTTAGAAAATGCATTTTGATGATGTAAGCAAAGGAGGAGTACTCGGTGGTAGAAACAGAACGAATTATACAAGAATATGTGCCGGGGAAACAGATAACGGTTGCACACGTAATCGCAAAACCTGATTCTGATATTTATGTCAAGTTAGGTGTGGTAAATACGAAAGAAGATGCAATCGGAATTATGACGATTACTCCTAGTGAAGCATCTATCATCGCAGTAGATATTGCTACAAAAGCAGCCGATATTGAAATAGGATTTGTTGATAGGTTTTCGGGTTCAGTAATCATAACCGGAGATGTTTCGTCCGTCATTGTCGCATTGGAAGATGTATTAGAAACGATGGAAGATATCTTAGGCTTCAATCGCGTAAAAATGACAATTAGTTAATACAATGGGGTGTTACAATGAATGGAAGAATCGTTATAGTCGATGATGAACCAATTACAAGACTTGATATACGAGATATGCTCGAAACTTCAGGATATGAAGTAGTTGGGGAAGCATCAGATGGATTTGAAGCCATCCGAATCTGTCAAGAAAAAAGACCAGATTTAGTTATTATGGATATTAAAATGCCGATGCTAGATGGTTTAACTGCTTCTAAAAAGATAATTGCAGAAGGAACAACCTCGGGAATTATCTTGCTAACCGCGTATAGTGATAAACAATATGTTGCAAAAGCAAAAGCCTTTGGAGCGCTAGGTTACTTAGTTAAACCACTCTATGAGCAATCTTTATTGCCGATGGTAGAATTATCTCTGGCAAAAGGAAAAGAAGTCCAAAATCTCTCTAAAGAGTTAGAAAAATTAACTCAAAAATTAGAAGAACGAAAAGTGATTGAAAAGGCAAAAGGGAAGTTAATGCAAATAGAAAATATCACTGAAGAAGAAGCTTACAAGAAAATCCGCAATATTAGTATGGAGAAGCGCGTACCAATGATTGAGGTAGCTGAATTAATGGTGATGTTGGATGAGTAACATTCATTATGATGAAGATATTCAAAAAATTTGCGAAAAATATACCCAGCTCAGTCAAACAGAAATTAAATATTTAGAAAAGCAAGCTCAAATTATATTAACAAACCGTACCTTCGATGAATTTGATGTTTTTATTGATGTACGAAATGTGTTTACGGGTGAAGCAATTGTAGTATGCCATCGAAAACCTTTCAATACTTCTTCTATTTATGAAAAACGAGTAGTAGGAAGAACGGCTTATCGGAAAGATGAACCAGGACCATTACGTACTTTAGAAACTTCGCAAAATTCAATTGGCCTATATGCTCGTACCCAAGAAGGGCTATTGATTAAACAAACAACGTACCCAATTCAATATAAAGACAAGACCATTGCTGTTTTGATTGTTGAAAAAGATCTTAGTAATGATATTAAGGCAAATTTTGCGGTATCTAATCGAGATCGTTCCTATGAAGAAGTGAGTGCAGTGATTGAAGAAATGGAAATCATTGATCAATCTATTACTAATTATATTGATGATGCAATTCTTATTTTCGATAAAGATGGTTTTTTACAACATCATAATAAGGCAGCAAATGTATACTATCAAAATTTTGGGTATTTAAATGCGATCAATGGAATGCATTACGATAATTTAGCCCTTGATTTAATAACGTTTGAGCATATCCGTGAATTAGGAACACTCGGAAAAACAGAAGATTTCAAGTCAAAAGAGATAAAATTTGATGCTTATTATTTTAAAATTAAAACTATTTATCTTCCATCTAGAGGGATTGTTATTCAAATCATGAAAGATATTAGTGATAAAAAAGCAAAAGAGTCTCGTATTATTTCAGAATTAGTAACCATTCAAGAAATTCATCATCGCGTAAAAAACAATTTGCAAACCGTTGTTTCACTCTTACGTCTGCAAGCGAGAAGAGCAGAAAGTCCAGAAGCTAAAAAAGTACTAAATGAAAGCGTAAATCGAGTCCTTTCGATTGCAGCAACACACGAACTGTTATCAAAACAAAAGGAAGACGATGTACAGCTGAAAATGGTATTGGATGCAATCATACATAACTTGACTCGTTTTTATGCGGAATCTCCTAATGGAATACCGGTTCAATTAACTAGTGAAATTGATTCTTCAATCATCTTAGAGAGTAATAAAGCAGTAACTCTAGGATTAGTAACAAATGAATTGATCCAGAATTGTTTTGATCATGCTTTTGAAGATACAATAGAAGAGAATGCTCATGTAAAAGTAGAAATCACTCAAGAAAACGAATTAATCCAAATTATTATCGAAGATAATGGTTCTGGATTTGATTTTGAAGAACGTTCACAACATAATTTAGGGTTACAAATTGTGACTAGTTTTGTTGAAGGTAAACTAAATGGAATTATTAGTACAGACTCAAGTTCGCAAGGGACAAGGTTCAGAATCGCTTTTAAAAATTAAATAAAAAAACTCATGACGATGAAGTTATGGGAAAAGCAAAGACGCTTAATAAGGAACCCACTAGGGTACCTCTATTAAGCGTCTTTTTTTAAAAGGAGTGATGGTATGGCAGAAAAGTTACTGAGCGTTGGAATTGATATTGGGACTTCTACTACTCAGTTGGTTTTATCAGAATTGTATATCGAAAATATGGCTTCAGCTTTTACGATTCCAAGGATATCAATTACGGATAAAAAAGTTATTTATAAAAGTGATATTCTTTTTACACCTATTTTAGAAAATAACCTAATTGATAGTGAGAAAATCACTAAATTCGTAGAAGAGCAGTATCAAAAAGCAAACATTAGCAAAAAAGATATTCAAACAGGAGCGATTATTATTACCGGTGAGACGGTCCGCAAAGAGAATGCAAGAATTGTTGCAGAAGCTCTAAGTGGCTTTGCTGGAGATTTTGTAGTCGCAACGGCTGGACCTGATTTAGAAAGTATTATCGCGGGTAAAGGAGCAGGAACTCATTCCTATTCTACTCGTTATCATACAACCACTGTGAACTTTGATGTTGGTGGAGGAACGACCAATATGGTTTGCTTCCATGATGGAGATATTGTGGATACAGGGTGCTTTGATATTGGTGGAAGACTCATCAAAGTGAACAAACAAGAAGAAATCACTTATATTTCGCCAAAATTGACAGAAATTATTAAGAAGGAAGGATTACAGCTCCGCCTTCACAGCAAAATAGACTTGACTGATTTAAATAAACTACTATCTATTATGGTTCAAGTTTTAGAAAATAGTTTGGGTGTAGGAGAAAAAAGCCCTTATTATGATCTTCTTATTACCAATAAAGATTTGCAAACAGATCGTAAAATTGAATATATTTCCTTTTCAGGTGGAGTTGCTGACTATATCCACTCAGATATAAAAGAGGATATTTTTAAATACGGAGATATTGGAATTTTATTAGGCAAAAAAATTGCCGACTCAAAATTACACAAACAATTTGAAGTGATTCCAAGTGTGGAAACGATTCGTGCAACCGTTGTAGGAGCAGGTTCTCATACGACCGATATCAGTGGAAGCACCATTACTTATAAAGACAATGTGTTACCCCTTCAAAATATTCCTGTATTGAAATTATCAAAAGAAGAGGAACACATAGATGATTTGTCCAAATTGCCAGAAATAATTGAATCTAAATTAAATTGGTTTGAAATGGAAGGCGAACAACAAATCATTGGTTTGGCATTAGATGGAGCTAGAAATCCAAGTTATCTCTATATTCAAGAGTTAGCTAGGGTATTAATAATAGGATTACAAAAGGTAATTGATAAAAAAGATCCACTTATTATCTTGCTAAAGGAAGACATGGCGAAAGCCTTAGGTCATAGTCTATATGCCCAACTTCCAAAAGATTATCCGTTTGTATGTATAGATAGTATTCATGTAAGAAATGGTGATTATATTGACATTGGTAACCCAATTGGGGACGGTTCAGTGCTCCCAATTGTTGTAAAAACCCTTGTATTTAACTAGATAAAAAGGAGGATATATTAATGATTCTAAAAACGAAACTTTTCGGCCGAACATATGAATTTAAATCGGTAATGGAAGTTATGGGAAAAGCGAACGAAGAAAAATCAGGAGATCAACTAGCAGGTGTAGGAGCAGAAAACTCAGAAGAAAGAGTAGCTGCTAAAGTAGTTCTTTCCAATTTAACACTAAATGACTTATTCAATAATCCAGCTGTTCCTTATGAACAGGATGAGGTAACTAGAATTATTGTAGATAATACAAATCTACGTACTTTTGAACAAATTAAAAACTGGACGGTATCTGATTTAAGAGAATGGCTCTTGGATTTAAATACAACAAATTATGATATTCATAGAATTTCTAACGGACTAACAGCAGAAATGATTGCTGCAGTTGCAAAAATAATGGGGAATATGGATTTAATCATGGCTGCTAAAAAAATTGTTGTTACTAAAACAGCAAATACAACCATTGGTGTGCCAGGAACATTCTCTGCTCGTCTCCAACCAAATCACCCAACAGATGATGTGGATGGAATTATGGCAACACTTATGGAAGGTTTATCCATGGGAATTGGGGATGCCGTTATTGGTCTAAACCCAGTTGATGATACGACAGAAAGTGTAAAACGTATCTTGCATAAATTTGATGATTTCATGAATGAGTGGGAAATCCCAACACAGCATACTGTGTTAGCACACGTATCTACTCAAATGGAAGCAATGGAACAAGGAGCTCCAACCGGGTTAGTTTTCCAATCGATTGCTGGATCTGAAAAAGCCAATACTGCTTTCGGTATTAGTGGCAGCATGATTCGTGAAGCAAATGATATGGCCTTGAAAATGGGTACAGCAGTTGGACCAAACGTTATGTACTTTGAAACAGGACAAGGTTCTGAATTATCTTCAGATGCAAACCACAATGTCGATCAAGTAACAATGGAAGCAAGATGTTATGGATTTGCTAAAGAATATGATCCATTCATGGTAAATACAGTAGTAGGATTTATTGGACCTGAATACTTATATGACTCACAACAAGTAATCCGTGCAGGTCTTGAAGACCACTTTATGGGTAAATTAAGTGGAATTTCTATGGGAGTGGACGTATGTTACACAAACCATATGAAGGCTGATCAAAATGATGCTGAGAACTTGGCAGTTCTACTTGCTGTTGCAGGAGTAAACTTTATCATGGGTATTCCTAATGCGGATGACGTTATGTTGAACTATCAAACAACTGGATTCCATGAGACCGCATCGATCCGTCAAATGTTGGATTTACGTCCTACAAAAGAGTTTGATGAATGGATGGAAAAAATGGGCTTCAGTGAAAATGGTCGCCTAACTGAAAGAGCTGGAGATGCTTCAGCATTCTTGAAACAAAAATAATCATATTCTAAAAGGAGGTAAATCTAGTGGAAGAATTGAATTTGAAAGAAATGATTAAATCTATTTTAAGTGAAATGGTAGAAGAGTCACCAGCTGCAGCACCAACTGTACCGACTCCACCAATTGCAACAACAAAAGAAAAACCAGTAGAAATGAAATCAGGTTCTGAGATAGAAGAAGGATTTATTCCGGACATAACTGAAGTAAATATCCGGAAACAATTTCTAGTTCCAAATGCAGAGGATCCAGAAGGTTACAAAAAAATGAAGACCTTCACTCCTGCCAGATTAGGCTTATGGAGAGCTGGAACACGTTATAAAACAGAACCAGCACTTCGTTTCCGTGCAGACCACGCAGCTGCTCAAGATGCCGTGTTCTCTTATGTAAGTGAAGACTTAGTTAAGGAAATGAACTTCGTTGAAACTGAAACACTTTGTGGCGATAAAGATACGTATATTACTCGTCCTGATTTGGGTAGAAAATTTAGTGAAGAAGAAACACAAAAAATCAAAAATACAGTGAAACCAAATTCTAAAGTAGTAGTAGTAGTAGGGGACGGTTTGAGTTCTGCAGCAATTGAAGCAAATATTCCAGATATTATCCCTTCTATTCGTCAAGGATTGAAAATGCATGGATTAGACTTTGGTGACATTCTATTTGTTACACACTGTCGCGTACCAGCAGAAGATGCCATTGCTGAAATTACTGGCGCAGAAGTAGTTTGTCTACTGATTGGTGAACGTCCAGGATTAGTAACAGCTGAGTCAATGAGTGCTTATCTAGCATACAAACCAACTGTAGGAATGCCAGAATCACGTAGAACTGTTGTTTCAAATATTCATCAAGGTGGAACCCCAGCTGTTGAAGCGGGTGCATACATAGCTGACATTATTAAAAAAATGTTGGATGTGAAGAAGTCCGGTCTTGAATTAAGAGAAAAATAAAGGAGGATTCCAGATGAAAAACGATCGTCTAGGCTCTAATGTTCTAAGTGTTAAAATTATTCCTAATGTAGATGACGCATTAGCAAAAGAATTAAATCTAGAACCCAATCAAAAAAGTTTAGGAATTATTACTTCAGATTGTGACGATGTAACTTATGTAGCACTTGATGAAGCAACAAAAAAAGCAGCAGTTGACGTAGTTTACGCAAAAAGTTTGTACGCAGGTGCAGCAAATGCAAATACGAAATTAGCTGGTGAAGTAATTGGGATTTTAGCTGGACCAAGTCCTGCAGAAATTCGCAGTGGATTGGATGCAGCGATTGAAGTGATCGAAAATGGTGCTAGTTTCTATAGTGCTAATGAAGATGATTCCATTGTTTACTTTGCACACTGTGTTTCCCGCACGGGGTTACACCTTTCCAAAGAAGCAAATATTGCTGAAGGTGGAGCAGTAGCTTACTTGATTGCACCTCCATTAGAAGCATTTTATGCATTAGATGCTGCTCTAAAAGCAGCGGATGTTCAAATGGGTGTTTTCTACGGACCACCTACAGAGACCAACTTTGCAGGTGCCTTGCTAACGGGATCTCAATCAGCCTGTAATGCAGCTTGTGATGCGTTCGCAAAAGCAGTTCAATTTGTAGCTGATAATCCAACTGGCTACTAGTAGGCGGTGGAAATAAATGGCAAATAAAGCGTTAGGTTTAATCGAAGTCCGAGGAATGTTAGGAGCTGTTTTAGCAGCAGACGCTGCCTTAAAAGCTGCAAATGTTGAGCTTTTGGGAAATTATTCTATTCCTGGTGGATTAACCACAGTAGAATTATTAGGTGATGTTGCTGCTGTATATGCAGCTGTGGAAGCAGGTGTTGATTCAGTGAAAGATATGAATTTGTTGATATCCAGTCATGTGATTCCTCGATTGGATGAGCAAGTAGAACGGATGTTGATGAAAAAATATGAAGTGAAGAATAATGAAGCTGAAGTTGATTCATCAGTAGAAGAAGAGGAAAATGAGTCAAAAGAAGAATCGACTAAAGAAGAAAGCCAAGAAAATTCTGAAGAAGATTCAACTAATGAAGATACAGAAAATCCTCCTGAAGTACCTGAAGAAAAAGAGTTAGAAGAGATGAAAGTGGTAGATTTACGATCACTTGCATACAAGCGGAATATTCAAGCGTTAACGAAAAAAGAAATTAAATACGCTAATAAAGCAGAATTAATCCGTGTATTAGTAAAGGAAGGGATGGAGGATAAATGAAACTAACTGATAAAGACCTTGTGTCCATTCAAGAGACAAGAGATCTCATCAAAAAGGCAAAAGAAGCACAAAAAAATTAGCAGAGCTATCCCAAGAAGAAATTGATACGATTGTCAAAGTCATGGCAAAAGCAGCATATGATAATCGTGTGAAATTAGCTAAAATGGCAGAAAAAGAAACAGGGTTTGGCAGATGGCAAGATAAAGTCTTGAAAAACGCTTTTGCTTCCCGTGATGTTTTGAATGCCATTAAAGATATGAAAACCATTGGTATGGTCAATCATGATGAAAAACTAAAAGTAATGGAAGTTGCTGTACCAGTAGGAGTGATTGCTGGATTAATCCCTTCTACAAATCCTACTTCCACTGCCATTTATAAAGCGTTAATTTCGGTAAAAGCAGGAAATTCGATTGTATTCTCACCGCACCCAAGTGCTTTGGAATGTATTCGAGAGTCGATTCGCTTAATGGATGAAGCAGGAAGAAAAGTTGGCTTACCAGAAGGAACTTTAGGAGTAATTACTCAAGTGACGATGCAAGCAACTCATGAATTGATGACTCATAAAGATACAAACCTTATCTTAGCAACTGGCGGTTCTGCGATGGTACGTGCAGCCTATTCTTCTGGTACACCAGCAATTGGTGTAGGACCCGGAAATGGCCCAGCATTTATTGAACGAACTGCAGATATTCCAAAAGCTGTCAAACAGATTATGGATTCAAAAACTTTTGATAATGGAACCATTTGTGCATCTGAACAGAGCATTATTGTAGAAGAAGTTAGCAAGAAAAAAGTTGTGGATGAATTTAAACAGCAAGGAGCTTATTTCCTACCTAAAGAAGATGCTGAGAAACTTGAGAAATTCATACTCCGTCCAGATGGTAGAATGAACGCTAAAATTGTTAGCCAAACTCCACAGACTATTGCAGACTTAGCTAAAATTAAGATACCAGCTAATACAAGAGTGTTGATTGCTGAAGAAACACGTGTGGGTCTCCATGCACCTTATTCAAGAGAAAAATTAGGACCAATCTTAGCATTCTATACAGCTGAAACATGGGAAGCTGCTTGCGATTTATCTATTAAGATTTTGATGCAAGAGGGTGCCGGACATACAATGGCAATCCATTCTACAGACGATGCAGTGATCAAAGAATTTGCTCTTCGTAAACCAGTTTCACGCTTATTAGTAAATACATCAGCAACTTTAGGTGGAATTGGGGCAACAACTAATATTTTCCCAGCAATGACATTAGGCTGTGGAGCAGTTGGTGGAAGTTCTACTTCTGACAATATTGGACCACAAAACTTGTTCAATATGAGAAGAATTGCTTGGGGAGTTCGTGAGTTAGAGGACCTTCGAGGAGAAGATGTATTTGAAGAAGATTCAAAAGATATCAATGAAACTGACATGGACAAGGATCAGTTAGTAGATCTATTGGTAAAACGTGTCCTAGAAAAGTTACAATAAGCAACACCTAACAGATGGCTTCAAAAATAAAAAAACAAACAAATATTAGGAGGAAAATAAAATGGCAAGTACAAACGCATTAGGAATGATCGAAACTAGAGGATTAGTAGCAGCAGTAGAGGCAGCAGACGCAATGGTGAAAGCAGCTAACGTAACGTTAGTTGGAAAAGAGCAAGTCGGTGGCGGACTCGTAACTGTAATGGTTCGTGGAGATGTTGGAGCAGTTAAAGCAGCAACAGATGCAGGAGCAGCAGCAGCAGAAGCAGTTGGAGAATTAATCTCTGTACACGTAATTCCACGTCCACATATGGAAGTAGACGCAATTCTACCTAAGTACGAAGGATAATAAGGACACAGCAAATCGAATGTTAGAGAATGATCGTTAGGTGTAACGGTAAATGGAATGAGCCGTTCCCGAGAAAGTAACAAGTATCGAGAAGCGAGCACTCAGTCCTTATCAGGAGCCTAAAATAGAAGGCTGAGGCATATCTAATATGTCCCAGCCTTTTCTTTAACTAAGGAAGTGAATAAATGGCAATTTTAACAGAAAGTACGATCCGAAAATTACTACGGACTACTGATTTAAAGCAAACAAAAGTGTTGCATTTAGAGCCAGGAACAATTATTACTCCTTCTGCAAAAAGTTATTTGAATGATATTACAGTGATCTATCGTAATCTGTTGGAAGAAGTAGAGGGATCTGCTCACGAAACCATTGATCAGATAGATACAACGAAAGATTCACTCAAATCATATAACCGACAAGGACAAGAAGTTGCCCACAATCACTTTACATTAAGTTGGAATATAAAATTGGAAAAACTATTGAGCACAGTCCTATTTGGACAGCAACTTAGTCATACCAAAAAAGAAATCCAACTTACTGCAGAATTGGACACGATTGTCACTGTATTAGAAGATTTCCGTAGATTAATATTTTATGAAAATTACTGGGAAAAATGTCACATAGATGAAGAAAAATTTGGAAAACAATTTGATAAGATAAAAGAACAATTTTCACCCGGAACCTTTATTCCGAAGTATACAGATGGAGAAGTTGTACTGATGCTTTATGGATTGTATACGGATGTTCGTGAGTTAGAATTGTATGCTTCATCTTGTTTCCAAAATTACCTACTCTTCGATGACTATTGTGGTTTAGTAGAAAGATGTCGATTTATGGCAGAATATATTTGGTCCTTGATGATCAATCGAATAGAAGGGAATGGGAGGAGAGAATGAATATTTCATTTGATCAATTAGTAGAAGAAGTCGCAGAAAAAATTAAAAGCAGTATGCAACAAACATTTGAGATAGAAGCTAGTGGAAGACATGTACACCTTTCTCGTGAAGATATTGATACTTTATTTGGAAAAGGATATGAATTAAACCCAGCTAAATTCCTATCTCAACCAGGTCAATTCGCTTCGAGAGAACGAGTTACTTTGGTTGGTTCAAAAGGAGTCTTACATAACGTTATCGTATTGGGACCTGCTCGTAGTCACAGTCAAGTTGAAATTTCTTACACAGATGTAAACGTATTGGGAGTAAAAGCACCTTTACGAAATAGTGGGGATATTGACGGGACTCCAGGAATTATGATTATGAACGGAACCAAACAAGTTATATTAGACAAAGGATTAATCGTAGCGAAAAGACATGTTCATGTTCAAGATAAAGATGCAAGTATACTAGGTGTCAAAGATAAAGAAATTGTACAAGTGGAAGTGATGAGCGAGCGACCATTGATTTTTGATGATGTGACGATTCGTGTCAGCCCTCATTTTGAAACATTTATGCATATTGATTTTGACGAAGCGAATGCTTGTGGATTTAAAAAAGGTACAAAAGGGCGCATCATAAAAAAGGACTGATGACATGGAACAAATTGAAAAAATAATCCAACTTGTCACTGATCGCTTAATGGATGAGTTATCACAAACAAAAACGCAAATTACAACAGGACCGGCTTTTACGATCCTGGGTAAATCAGAGGACTACATTGTAAGATATTATAAACAAGGGGGTTACCAAAACCAAATGGGAACAGATTTTGATTCTCCAGAAGTTTTGGTAATAACAGAAATGCCATTGTTTATGTTAACAAGACTTTCTCACCTAACTCCAAATAATCCTACAGAAGAAGCAATATTAAATCGGTTATTAAAACAGCAACCGATCATTGTTCTGGAAGAAGGAATCGAATACATGCAAAAGAAATCACACATTTCCAAGAGCATGATTCCTTCTTTTGAAAAAGCGAAGTTAGAACTACAAAAATGGGGCGTTAAGTTTGTTCAACCTCAATACTTTCAAAATGATGTTGTAACTGCTCGAAACGAGCAAGTGAGTACTCCACCGAAGAAAAAACAATTGGTTACGGCAAGAACCATCCAAAGCTTGAATTTACATGAAGGAGATATTTTTGAAGTAACCCCTCATATGATTGTAACGGCTTTAGCAAAGGATTACTTGAAGGATCAAAACATTTTGATTGAAAAGAGGGATGCCTAATGTTTGTTGGAAAAGTAGTAGGAAGTCTATGGGCAACCCGAAAAGATGAAAAACTAAATGGCTTAAAATTTTTACTAGTAGAAAAACAATTGAACGAAACCGAAGTCAGCCCTGAATTAGTAGTGGCGGTAGACCATGTAGGCGCCGGTGTTGGTGAGCAAGTGCTCATCACGACCGGAAGTTCTGCACGGATTTCTTTTGAAAATCGTACATTACCTGTTGACATGGTCATTGTTGGAATCATTGATTCCGTTGAATATCCAAAAGAAGAATAACAAATAATAGAATAGAAATGAGGGATATAAAGCATGAGTATTAATGAAATAATTATTTGGATTATGGCTATTATCATGGTTTTAGGTGCTTTTGATAAAGCATTTGGTAATAAGTTTCAGTTAGGTGAACAATTTGAAGAAGGATTAATGGCAATGGGTGCTTTAGCACTATCCATGGCCGGTATCATTGTATTAGCACCAAAACTTTCTGATTGGCTGAGCCCAATTGTTGTTCCATTGTATGAACTAGTAGGAGCAGATCCAGCGATGTTTGCGGGTACGTTACTTGCAAATGATATGGGTGGTTTCTTCTTGGCTCAACAGATGACTGTAGATCCAGAAATTGTTCTCTTTTCAGGAGGAATCTTAGGATCCATGATGGGAGCAACGATTGTATTTTCTATTCCAGTTGGACTTGGTTTGATTGAAATAAAAGACCGTCCTTATTTAGCACAAGGAATCCTTTGTGGAATTGTAACCATCCCATTCGGAGCAATGGTATCTGGTTTGTTGATGGGAATTGGTATGGGCAAAATTTTGGTAAACTTAATCCCAATTATTATTGTTGCAATTTTGATTGCATTAGGATTATGGAAATTCCCTAGCAAAATGATCAATGGCTTTACCATGTTTGGTAAATTGATTGTTGCTGTTGCAACACTTGGTTTAGCAGTTGGTGGTTTAGATTGGCTTGTAGGCTTCAAATTATTCGAAAATCAAGACTCTCTAGGAGTAGCTTTTGAAACAGTAGGAAGTATTGCGATTACCTTAGCAGGGGCTTATGGATTGGTATTAATTATTACAAAACTTTTCAAAAAACCACTAATGAAATTTGGTAATCTATTAGGAATCAACGAAATTTCTGCAGCAGGATTGATTGCTTCTTTAGCAAATAATATTGCGATGTTCCAAACCGTTAAGAACATGGATAACAAAGGAAAAGTTATTAATATTGCTTTTGCTGTTTCAGCATCCTTTGCTATTGGGGATCACTTAGGCTTTACTGCCGGTGTTGCACCTGAAATTATCATGCCAATGATTGTTGGGAAACTAGCAGGAGGAATTTCTGCAGTTCTTGTAGCTATTCTTATTACGAAAAACATGAAACAAACTGAACCTGTAATAGAAGACGTAGCGTAAAGGAAGGTTTCGTATGAAGGATATAAATAGAAATGATATTGAGAGACTCGTTCGTGAAGTTATTTTAGAAGAATATTCAAGAGGAGGAGATACCGGTCGTCATCTTGATAAAGAGAGCGGCGTGATGTCCATCAAACTACCTATGTTTGATGTAACAGAAGAACATCGTTTAGATACCGGTAATCCAGAACATCAAGTCTATACAAGAGATTTAGTAACGGTAGAAGAAAGTCCACGCTTAGGGCTAGGGTTAATGGTTATGAAAGATACAACCTTTGACTGGCACTTAGGATACGACGAAATCGACTATATGATGGAAGGAACCTTATCTGTTATCATTGATGGCAGAAAAGTAACCGCCGGACCGGGAGAAATCATGTATATTCCTAAAGACTCTGATATTCAATTTTCAGTTGAAGGAACAGCGCGCTTTATTTATATTACCTATCCAGCTGATTGGAACGGATAAAAAAGTCTAGTCCTGCCGATGAATTCATCGGATGAACAAGTACAAAAGCCAGGGCAGATTTGCTCTGGTTTTTGTGCTTTTTTAATAAAAAAGGAAGTGACTGCATGCAAAATGAAAAAATAAAGGAAGCATTAGAATTTCCTTGTGGATTGAACATTGAGAATCGACTTGTGCTTGCTCCTATGTCAACGGATAGTGGAACAGAAAAAGGTGGATTTTCTACGGAAGACGTTGATTTCATTTTAAAAAGAAGTGAAGGATTTGGAATAGTTATTTTAGGATCTCACAGTGTATCTCCAAGTGGGAATGCTTTTAAACGGGGGTGGAATATTTATAACCCTGCAAACGCTCCTGTTTTAACAAAATTAGTAGAGAAGCTACATGAGAAAAATGTAAAGGTTGTTATACAAATATATCATGCAGGAAGATTGGCACAACCAGCTTTTATTGAAGGAAAGCAACCAATCGCGCCTAGTCGAATACCTGCCAATCGAAAATTTGCTTCCTATCCTAGAGCTATGACAGAAACTGAAATTCAACAAACCATAAAAGACTTTCGTGCTGCTTGTGAGACTGCTATAGAAATAGGCTTTGATGGTGTTGAATTACATGGGGCTAATACCTATTTGCTTCAACAATTCTATTCTGCTCATTCAAATCGAAGACAAGATAGATGGGGGGCAGTAGAATAAAACGGATGGCCTTTTTGATAGAAGTAGTGGATGCTTGTATGAAGGGGATAAAAGAAAAAGCGAAGCGACCTTTTTTATTAGGCTACCGTTTTTCACCTGAAGAGTTAGAGACCCCAGGAATAAGAATGACAGATACTAAAATATTATTGACAGAACTGGCAAAATTGCCGTTAGATTATGTACATATCTCTTTAAGCAATTACCAGAAAAAGTCTCAAGAAGGTCTAAATATTATCGAAGAATTAAATCAAGTGATTCCACCATCCATTCCGTTTATCGGTTGTGGAAATATTCAAACGCCAAAAGAAGTAAAAGAAATTTCTGAAATAGTTTCTTTATTTTCAGTGGGAAATGCTACCCTTTCAGATCCATTGTGGGCAAAGAAAATTTTACAAGGAAATCATGATATAAAAACTTCTATGGGAATGAAAGATCAAAAGAATCTAGCAATCCCTCTTCCTCTATGGGAAAGTATGCTGAAAGCTCCTTTAGTATTCTTTAAAGAGGACCTAACAAAGGAGGATAAAAAATGAAAAAGTGGGAAACAGCTTATGTATTTCCTGGAGGATTAGAACTTCGTAATCGATTAGTTTTTGCACCTATTTCCACGATGTCCAGCTCCAATATTGGTCTGTTGAGTGACAAAGAAATTCAATTTTATAAGTCACGTGCACAAAATATGGGACTAGTCATCTTAGGTTCTGCGAATGTTTCTAAAGAAGGAAAAGCTTATGATCATAATGTAACGATTTCTCATGATGCAGCGATTCCTAATTTAAAAACCTATAATAAGGAGATTCATGAAACGGGCGCTAAATCTATTATCCAACTTTATCATGGAGGAAGTGCAACCCAATTTCTTCCGAGTCAAAAGGACGTTTATACAGTTAGTACTTTTTTTGATGAGCGGTATGACAAAGAAAAGCATTATCATGAATTGACTGAAACAGAGATTCTGCAAACCATAAATGATTTTGGAAAGGCAATTCATCGTGCCATTCGTGCAGGCTTTGATGGAATTGAGATTCATGGGGGAAATCCTTTCTTAGTCCAACAATTTTTATCTCCTCGAACGAATCGAAGAAAAGATTTTTGGGGAGGAAACGCACAAAAACGATTTCGTTTTTTAGAAGCGCTTTTAAAATTAGCAAACGAAATCAAAGAAAAAACTGCCAGTCCTTCATTCGTTATTGGAGTTCGACTAGCTATGGAAGAAAATGCAGCAGATGGAATTACTTTTCAAGAAACCTGTCGGCTTGCTGAAAAGATTTCCAAATTAACGGTAGATTATATTCATTTTAATCAGAATGATCTATTTGAAATACAAAATGAAGAGATAAAAGTATCGGTAATAGAAAAAGGGCTGGAACATTCAATTTGTCTGATTGGCAATGGATCTGTAGATACAGAAGAAAAAATTGCGAAAGCACTAGAGGTTGTTCCCTTAGTTTCTATCGCAAGACCCCTTGTTCTGCATCCAACGTTCCCAGTTGATACCAATCTACCAAAGACAGTCGAAGAGCTCTCAAAAGACCAGCTACTCATCCCAGATGGACTATGGGGAAGTATCAAGGAATCTCCAGATTGGTATTTTGGCACGCAACAATGAATTAAGATACTTTAAGTATAAGGTAAACAGTTTTATTCTGTTTATCTTATATTTTTTAGTCTTACTAGACTAGAGCTCCTACAATCTAAGTGTTTTATGATAAATTATTAAAATAAACAACATTATTATTTGAGTGTAGGAATGGTTATCAATTTTATAGGTGAAAATAGTGTGACTGAAAGGATATTTAGCTTCTATCTTTTGATTTTTGATTGATGAATAGAGACCGTGACTGTTGTAATAGTAGGCACTCGCATCATTTTTGGAAAAATAAGATAATAAATTAATAGTATATAGGGAATTGGTAAACACTAAGGATGGAAGCGTCTTTGAAAAGGACAAATATTGTATAAATATGTATCAATATACTTTTTTATTGATAAAAAACAATGAAAAACAGGGGTTATTTTTTGAGTTTTTTCCAAAAGATGGTATAGTATTAAAGTAAAGTTATTAAATTCACAATTATCCGATGCAATGACTTGCGAATAAGCATGTAATTTTTTGAATCAATATTAAATATCCAGAATGAGTAAAGCAGTGTTGTGGTACAAAATGATTAGGTTATCCAGGACAAGCAATAAGACGTAAAAGTTTCGAATACTAGATCGACGGGACGTCTGGATGCAGCCACTTGATAAAATACTTATTTTGAACAAAGCGTGTTTGCAAAGAAAAATCAGAATGATTTGCTAATTGGATAGTTGAAAACAAAAATCGGAGGAAAATTTATGTTAATTGGTATACCAAAAGAAGTTAAAAATAATGAAAGTCGTGTAGGAATTACACCATTAGGAGTAGAGTTACTGGTTCAAAATGGCCATGATGTTATGGTTGAAACGAACGCAGGAACAGATGCTGGCTTTGAAGATAGCGCATATATAGAAGCAGGTGCAACAATGGAACCATCTGCTGAAAAAGTATGGTCTGCAGATATGGTCATTAAAGTAAAAGAACCACTGGAACAAGAATTCAAGTTTTTCCGTGAAGGATTAATCCTCTTCACATACTTGCACTTAGCAAACGAACCTGAACTAACAAAAGCATTAGTTGATTCTGGTGTAACAGCAATTGGTTATGAAACAATGGTTGGAGAAACCGGCGACTTACCAATGCTAAACCCAATGAGTGCAATTGCTGGACGTTTATCTGTACAAATTGGTGCACATTTCCTTGAACACCAATATGGCGGTAAAGGTGTCTTAGTTGGTGGAGTACCTGGAGTTAAAAATGGAAAAGTTGTTATTATCGGTGGCGGAGTTTCTGGAAGAAACGCATTACAAATTGCACTTGGTTTAGGTGCTCACGTAACTGTTCTAGACGTAAAACCAGAAGTTTTAATCGAAATTGAAGAATTATACGGTAATGAAGTTATTACGTTGATGTCTAACGAAGTAAATATTGCTAACGCAATTCAAGATGCAGATATCGTAATTGGTGCGGTACTTATTCCTGGACGTAAAGCTCCAACTCTTGTAACGGAAGAAATGGTAAAAGGAATGGAAGCTGGTTCTGTTATCGTTGATATCGCAGTAGACCAAGGTGGAATCTTTGAAACAGAAGACCACACAACGACTCATGATGATCCTGTTTACTTAAAACATGGCGTATTGCATTATGCAGTACCAAATATGCCTGGTGCCGTAGCAAGAACTTCTACGATTGCTTTAACAAATTCAACCTTGCCATATGCAGTGAAAATTGCGAACAAGGGTATTTTGGAAGCATCTGAAGGAGACGATACAATCCTAACAGGTTTCAATACGTACAAAAATAAAGTTACTAATGAAGGTGTAGCTGAATCACTTGGATTAGACTACGCAGACATTAATGATTTAATCTAAACTCGTATAAAGTAAAGCACTACAAGGCTGAGCCCTTGTAGTGCTTTTTTGGTATATAAAAATCATATATAATTTGCTACAATAAGAGGAAAGATAAAAGGAGTGAAAAAATGAATAGGGTCCATCTTAAACAAAATGCTAAAGAAATCGTTCGACGCAATTACATCCCCTGGTTATTAGTAGGAATCATTACCATTATTTTATCTTATGCAAATTCTCAAAGCCAAGTATCATCCGAATTTGATCCAGTTTCCTTTTTTGATATTCGTGTTCGCTGGTTAAATCTCTTACAATTGATTCTAACGGTTCCTTTAACAAGAGTCGCTATTGATTTAACCGATGGTGTCTACCAAAATGCTACCGATAGTCTATTCCGAAACGCACAATGGGTTCGCGATATTGCTGCTATGATTATCGTTGGTATTTATACAGTTCTATGGACGTTCTTATTTATCATCCCTGGAGTTGTTAAAGGGTATGCCTACTCGATGGTTCCCTATATCCTAGCAGATGACCCTGAGATAGGAATTGCAGATGCTATCAAATTAAGTCAAGATATGACGTACGGATATAAAATAGATTTATTCATTATGGACTTTTCTTTTGTCTTATGGAATATTGCCAGTGCGTTAACATTCGGTTTAGTCGGTTTATATGCCGTCCCTTATCAAAATGCAACCTGGACACAGTATTATGTCTATCTATCTGAGCGTAATGAATAAGAAAACAGAGGGCTCCCCCTCTGTTTTTTGTGTATGTAGGGTTTAGTTTGATGCGCATCAAGTAGCAGTTGGAAAGTTATCTCAGTTGATGCGCAAAGCCATATACACATCAAGTATAACCAAAAAATTACCAACGCACTCCACAAATTATCCATTCTCATCCCATTAGTAGTATCATAAAAGTATAAAACAAAAAAATGGAGGTACCTTTACATGAATCACGAAGAAAAAATGCATACTGGCGATTTATACTTACCGAATGACGAAGAATTAATGAAAAAACAACTACAGCACTTGGACCGCCTTTACGATTTCAACCAAACTCGTCCAGCTGAACAAGATAAAAGACAACAGATGTTAAAAGAAATGTTTGCAGAAATTGGAGAAGGCTGCTATATTGAACCGCCGTTTCATTCCAATTTTGGTGGGAAACATGTCCATTTTGGAAAACATATTTATGCAAATTTTAATCTAACACTAGTTGATGATACACACATTTATGTAGGAGATTATACAATGTTTGGCCCAAATGTCGTAGTTGCTACTGCCGGGCATCCAATCCTGCCAGACCTTCGTGAGAAAGCATACCAGTATAATGCAGCTGTGCATATTGGTAAAAATTGCTGGATCGGTGCCGGAGCAATCATTCTTCCGGGTATCACGATCGGAGAAAATGTCGTAGTGGGTGCTGGAAGCGTAGTAACCAAAAATTTACCGGACAATGTAGTAGCAGTAGGAAATCCATGTCGTATTCTTCGAAAAGTAAACCAGCATGATGAGGAGTATTATTTTAAAAAGAGAAAAACAAATTCCAAAAAATCACAAATATAAATTTTTGTACTGGTAAACGTATAGTGATTTAACACCATAATTCTGCTAAACTAAAAGTAACAATAAAGTGTAAGCGCTCCAAAAGTGAGTGGAAGGGAGGGTTGTTGATGCAAAAAATACCATTTCAAAAAAAATTACAAAAGGAAATCCTTATGTATTCATTTGGTATGACTATATTAGTTACTATTATTCTAAGTGTGATTCTTTATTGGCTAAATACTACAACGACACGCATGCAACTCAATCATACGGAGAGTAACATTCAACAACTGTTTACAGAGAATCTTCAAGAATATGAAAAACGAATGGAAGATAATGCAGAAACGATTTATCTAGATTATTTAAATGGTAAAAGCAATGATCCTACCATATATTCTAATTTTTATGCATTTAATTCTAAAAATGAACTAAAAAGTGAATTAATGATTGTAAATCAAAATATGCAACTTGAATTCAGCAGTAATCCATATTGGGACGATTCCGGGATATTTATGAATTTCCTGTCGGTTATAACAGAAAAAATGAAAGAAGAACATATGGATTCTACTCAAAAAATTTTTATGGACAATGACAAGGAACACTACTTAATTTTAACCACACCTATCCGGAATTTATTTGTTCCCAAAGGATATGCTGTGACTATTATTAATGGTAAGGAAATTCGATCGAACCTCAACCAAACGCAAAGCCAATATGTTATTTCTGATAAATTTGATAATGTTTTATCCTCCAGCTCTTCTGATTTCATTACGGGAACTCTTGGAAGAGTAGAGAGCACCTTGTTTGAAAATCAATTTAAATACAGAAATGATTTATTCTATTCACAAACGACATCCCTCACACCGGCTCTTACGCTAACGGTTTATCAAAAAAGTTTGATGTATCCGTATTTCTTAACCATTAGTACAATGATTGTACTATTAATTGCTAGTATGATGCTTGGATTTGCCTTTTTATTTTCGAAAAGAATTTCTTTACGAAATGCAAAATCCTTAGAAAAATTAATTAATGAAATGAAAATTATTAGAAAAGATCCCACGCATCGTCTAAATATTCATACAAAGGACGAATTTGAAATCGTATCAAGACGTATCAATCTGATGTTGGAAGAACTTTCCTCCGTGCATCACAACAACATTTCACTACTGCAAGCTAATTTGTTAGCGGAAAGAAAAAAACTAGAAGCACAATTCAACCCACATTTTCTTTACAATACATTGGAAGTCATTCGTGCTTCGCTTTATTTCGACAAAGATTTGGCTAATCAACTAATTATCCGACTGAATAAAATATTACGTTATAGTATCAACGAAGAAAATCCAGAAGTGAAATTATTAAATGATATTGTTTTTATTGAAGAGTATCTCGAAATAAATAAAGCTAGATTTGAGCATTTTGATTATAAAATAGATTTAGATACGGAGTGTGAACAAATTTTTGTTCCCAAATTATTTTTAATGCCACTCATTGAAAATAGTCTGAAATACGGCTTTCAAAAACGTACTGATTTACACATTACGATTTCAGGAAAAAAAGAAACTGATCGAATTTTCTTGATTCAAGTAAAGGATAATGGAGATAATTTGACGAGGGAAAAAAGTTTCCAAATCAATGATAACCTTCAAAATAATATTCCCATGGGTAATCACCATGGATTAATTAATAGTAAGAAGCGTATTCAACTTATGTACCCAAAAACAAAATTTAATCTGATAAAACAAAATCAATATACTATTGTAGAGATTAGGATAGGAGTGTAGCTATTATGTATCGGGTATTAATTGTGGAAGATGAGTACATTATTCGCAAAGGAATGATATATGGATTTAACTATGAAAAATGGGATTGTGTAGTTGTAGGAGAAGCATCTAATGGACAGGAAGGCATTCAAAAGATTAAAGAATTGCAACCTGATATTGTCATTACCGACATTAATATGCCAATCAAAAATGCCTTTCAAATGTTTGAAGAAACAATGGAATTTCCATACAGTGCTATTATTGTTTCAGGATATGATGAATTTGTTAATGCTCAAAAAGCCATACAATATGGGGTAAGTGAGTTTATTGTAAAGCCGATTGAATCAGAACAATTTGAAAAAGCTCTCCAAAGAGCCCAGCAACAATGTGAAATCAATCAACACTTCACAGAAAAAAAGAAAAGACAGAAGCGCAAATGAACCCTGAATTAATTGGTAGACATATTACTTCTATTCAAGATGGTGTCATTCAACAGATGATCCACTACGTTGAACAAAATTATGACAAACGATTTATTTTTCAAGATGTAGCTCAGACAATTGGATATAGTCCGACCTTGTTGCACAATCGTTTTAAAGAATACATGCACCTTACATTTAATGATTATGTAAACCGATATCGGATCCAAAAATCGATTGAATTGTTAAAAAATAAAGAAGTGAAGTTGTATGAAGTAGCAACCCAGTGTGGTTTCAACGACTACAAATATTTTAATCAAGTTTTTAAAAAATATATTAATATGAGTGCTAGTGAATTTATGAATCTTTCTCAAATGTAGGATTTTCTCCTAAAATGTTTGTTTTTCGGATATGTATGCGCTGTCATTGTTGGTAAGATAGAGAAAATAGTAAGGGGGAATTTTAAATGAGTAAAATAAGAAAAGTTTTGTCGACTGCAGCATTAACGTTATTATTTTTAGGCGCATGTGGGAATGGTGACGAAGCAAATACAGATTCAACGGGTAATACTACTGCTGGATCGAGTACACTTGTCGTTTATTCTCCAAACTCAGAAGGCTTAATAAATGCAACGATTCCTGCTTTTGAAGAAAAATATGATATTAAAGTAGAATTAATCCAAGCAGGAACAGGCGAACTGTTTACAAAATTAGAAAGTGAAAAAAATGCTCCTATAGCAGATATTATTTTTGGAGGTGCGTATTCTCAATATGCACAAAGTACAGAATTATTTGAAGAATATACTCCTGAAGAGAACGATGCGTTAGTAACTGAATATCAAAATACAACTGGTTTTTACACACCATATACGATTGATGGTAGTGTGATTGTCGTAAACCCAGATTTAATTGGAGATATTGAAATTAAAAGTTATGAAGACTTGTTGAATCCTGAATTAAAAGGAAAGATTGCTACGGCTGATCCAGCAAATTCCTCGAGTGCATTTGCACAACTAACGAATATGTTAGCTGCAAAAGGTGGATATGAGAGTGACGAAGCCTGGGATTATGTAAAAGACGTTTTCACTTTAGTTGATGGAAAAATTAGTTCAAGCTCCAGTAATGTTTACAAAACAGTAGCGGATGGAGAAATGACAGTAGGTCTTTCTTATGAAGATCCAACAGTTAAGCTGTTAAATGATGGGGCAAATGTAGAAATTGTGTATCCAGAAGAAGGAACCGTGTTCTTACCAGCAAGCATTGCTGTTATCAAGGATGCTGAGAATATGGAAAATGCTAAATTATTTGTTGATTTTGTTATTTCTGAAGATATCCAAAATGTATTGGGAACAACAACGACGAATAGACCGGTACGTAAAGATGCTGAAACGAGTGAAAATATGAAACCATTAGATGATATTAAGATACTGGAAGAAGATATGGACTATGTGATTGAAAATAAACAAAAAATTGTAGATCACTACACGGATGTTTTTGTAGACATCGAATCCAATAGATAGGTAGGTGGTAGTCATATGAGTGAAATTATCATTAAACATGCCCGAAAAGAATATTACGGCCAACCAGTTATTGCTGATTTATCTGTTACAATCCCAGATGGAACTCTTTTTACTCTTTTGGGACCATCTGGATGTGGAAAAACAACCCTGCTGCGTATGATAGCAGGGTTTAACACCATAGAAGGTGGAGATTTTTATTTCAATGAAACCAGAATTAATGATAAAGATCCCAGTAAACGAAATATTGGAATGGTTTTTCAAAACTATGCTATTTTCCCACATCTAACCGTTCGAGATAATGTTGAATTTGGATTAAAACAACGAAAATTATCTAAAGATAGTATTAAAATCAATGCAGACAAGTATTTACAATTAATGCAAATTGATGAATATCAAGATCGAAAACCAGATAAACTTAGTGGAGGTCAGCAACAACGGGTTGCTCTTGCAAGAGCATTAGCTATTAATCCAGATGTTTTGTTAATGGATGAACCGCTGAGTAATTTGGATGCAAAGTTGCGTGTAGAAATGCGACAAGCTATTCGCGAAATCCAAAGAGAAGTTGGTATCACTACTGTTTATGTAACCCATGACCAGGAAGAAGCAATGGCTATTTCCGATAAAATAGCTGTAATGCTTAAAGGCGAAATTCAACAAATTGGAAATCCGAAAGAGTTATACCATCGTCCAAGCAATGAATTTGTAGCGACTTTTATTGGTCGTACGAATATGTTGGATGGAAAGTTAGTAAAAGAAAATGGTGTGACGCATCTTCAACTACCAACTGGATATAAAATTCCTTTCCCAGCGTTAAAGGATGAGCCAGAACAAGATATTCGTATCAGTATTCGTCCAGAAGAATTTGTCCGTGTACATGAAAAAGGTGATATTCATGCAGAAATTTTGGACAGTATTTATTTAGGGCAAAATACCGAGTACTATTTACATTTGGATTCTGGAGAACGAGTTCAATTTAGTGAAGAATCAACCTTCCATGTCAATCTTAACCCAGGTGATGAAATTTATTTGAATATTAATACGCAAAAAATTAATGTATTTACCGCTGATGGGACGAGGAACCTACAGGGGGTGACGGAGTGAACAAAAAGAAATGGAACTTGAATCTTTGGAATAGCTCCTCTTTGTTTATTTTATTTACTTATCTGATTTTTCTCGTTTATCCGGTAGGAAATGTTTTACGCCAAGCTATTATGACCGAACAGGGAATTAGCTTTGAAAACTTTATTACTTTTTTTTCTAAAAGTTATTATTCAGATACACTTTGGAATAGTTTTAAAGTTTCGATGACTGCTACTATCTTTTCATTAGTATTAGGAATTTTGTTGGCATACTTTTTTGCAATGTTCGATTTTAAAGGGAAAAAGGTATTACGAATCCTCATTATTATTGCTTCTATGTCAGCACCCTTTATTGGAGCCTATTCGTGGATTTTATTATTGGGAAGAAATGGAGTGATCACCCGTTTTATAAGTAATGCATTTGGTTTCCAAATGCCTGATATTTATGGGTTCACTGGAATTACTTTGGTTTTCACTCTACAGTTATTTCCACTAATTTTTCTTTATGTAAATGGGGCATTCCGCAATATCGATAATTCTATACTAGAAGCAGCTGAAAGTATGGGGAGTACAGGGTTGAATCGTTTTTTTAAAGTGATTTTCCCTTTACTAGTACCAACTATTTTAGCTGGAGCCTTACTTGTATTTATGCGTGCCTTTTCCGATTTTGGGACACCAATGCTAATTGGAGAAGGATATCGAACCTTCCCGGTATTGATTTACTCAGAATTCATGAGTGAGGTAGGGGGAGATGCTGCCTTTGCGTCCGCGTTAGCTATTATTGCTATTTTTATTGCTTTGATTATATTTTTAATTCAGCGTTCCGTTTCACGAAGACAGTCAGTAACGATGAGCTCTTTGCATCCAGTTGTGGTGAAACCAATTAGCGGATTGAAAAAAATAATAGTATACCTAGTTACTTATGGCATCGTATTCTTAGCGATTCTACCCCAAGGATACTTAATTTATACTTCTTTCTTAAATACGAAAGGAATGGTATTCCAACCAGGTTATTCATTAAATAGTTACCGTGAAGCCTTTACTCGAATGGGATCAGCTATTTTCAACACAATTCGTATCCCTTTGTTAGCAATGGTTGTAGTCGTAATTTTTGCTATTTTTATTTCTTATTTAGCAGTACGAAAACGCAATCCAGTTACGAATGCAATCGATTCTCTCAGTATGATTCCCTATATTGTACCGGGAACGGTAATGGGGATTGCTTTCTTAACCTCCTTTAACACAGGTATAGGGGGAAGTGGTGTGCTCGCCATTACTGGGACAGCATCGATTCTAATTATTTCATTAGCAGTTCGTCGCTTACCATATACGATTCGTTCCTCTGTTGCGGCGCTTATGCAAATATCGCCTTCAATAGAAGAAGCTGCAGCTAGCTTGGGAAGCGGACAGGTCAATACATTCTTTCGGATAACAGTTCCGATGATGATGACTGGAATTATTTCCGGTGCAATCCTTAGCTGGATCACAATGCTTAGCGAACTTTCCACTTCGATTCTCTTGTATAATGTGCGTACCCGAACCATGACTGTTGCCATCTATACGGAAGTTATTCGTGGGAACTATGGGATTGCCGCAGCATTATCTACCATTTTAACTCTTTTCACTGTCGTTTCCTTGTTGATATTCATGAAAGTCACTAATAGCGACGAAATTACTATGTAAATGTACAAAGAAGAGGTTGGGACAAAGTGATAAGCCCCCTTCAAAGTAGACACTGTAAAAAGTAAACTACTTTGAAGGAGGCTTTTTTCTATGGCTAGAAAATATACCTAGGCAGACCCGACGTCCACTTCGCGAATTATCCTCAGATGGTCTGCGACCATCCTCCGTTGATTCACTCCAGTGTTCGGGTTTAAACGCCTTTTATCCCATTCTCTTTTATGTATACTAGTAAATTTACTTATCAAGTAGAAAAAAATCTAAACGAACTTCACTCGCAAATGTCACTATTAAATAAATTCATCAGGAAAGTAATTCTCTATATTTTGAAAATATTTTTTCAATAGAGGATCTTGAGGAAGGGCAATTGTTTTTGCAAATTCCAGCATCGCTTTCACTTTTGGTAAGGTTGATTCGCAAAGGAGTACATATCCACAAGCGAAATCTTTTGTTGGTACGACGAGCGCAGTAGCATCAACCATATTCGCGACACGAATCAGACCTTTTCCAGAGGACTGTTGTAAACGGGTAGCTTCATTGCCTAAATGCCCTAGCACAGTATCACCAAAACCTAGAAAATCTGCAGGACCTTCTTTGGAAATCAAGAAGTCACACTGTGGTAAATTTTCTTTCAAGAAATCAATAAGAGGCTCGCGTTCGCCAAATAGGTTAGGAGTCTGAACGACTTTTACATTTTCTGCTACATCTAAATCATCAAAAGAACCTGTTGCAAAAATCCTAGGGGAAGCAATGGTTTTTGTATCTTCCAATGGAAGAACACACTGAATTGCATGTAAAATAACTTCAAATTCTCGACTCATAAATCCGATAGAAGCGTGAAAACCAATTCCATCGGTTGAGGTTGAGGAAAAATTTTCCAAATGTTCTTGTTCAATGATCGGGCAAATAAATCCGAATAGTTGGACTGCCATCGCAGGTGCGAGTACTGAGCCGCCCCCATCTGTACCAATCCCTAAATCATTGATTCCTAATAGAACATTGATAGCTGTTCCACTAGATGAACCGGTCATTGGGCGACCACTTATTGGATTGGTTAAGGATACATCAATAGCTCGACCTCCCATACTAGCCTTATCCAATGTATGGAGGATATAGCCAAAGGTTTCTAATTGTTCAATCAAATGACGTGGAATTTGAACTTTGTTTTTTACGCCCATGTAACGACTTCCCACTGAATACTTTTCTAATGCACGAGGATATACTTTTTCTACACTTTCGTAAGGGTTTTTCATAGCAATAAAGGTTTGATTTGCCACGTTAATCCATTCACTGGGTTCCATATTTTTCACCTCTCTATTTATCTTATAACCCACTATCAACTTTTAATGAGGTTTTGTCAAATAGATGTAAACCCTTGCAATCGAATTTTATATACTTTAGTATAAATTATAGAACATAGTTTATGCATCAATATATAAAATATTGTATATTGATACGTAATCATGTACAAATAGAAAGGAAGATAAAATATGAAATTAAGAATGGCAACAGGAGCAATTCTTGCAGGGGCAGTATTCCTAACGGGATGTCAAACGACAGATCAAACGGACAGTGAATCACAAAGTTCTATAATAGAAAATTCTTCCACAGAAAGTTCAGTGATGGAGAGTCAATCTTCAGAAGAACAAGTGGCTGATAACCAATTGAAAGACGGCTCAGCTGAAGAAGCAAATATGGATGAAGAAACACTTGCTGAAATTGATCAAATTGTTGAAGCTGCTATGGAAGAAAAAATTATTCCAGGAGCAGTCGTACTTATTGCAAAAGATAATATGATTGTAAAAGAAACGGCCTATGGGTATGCTCAAAAATATGACATGGGTGAAGAACTAAATGAACCAATTGAAATGACAACAGATACAATATTTGATTTAGCATCTGTTACAAAAGTAATGGCAACTACGCAAGGTATTATGAAATTAGTTTCTGAAGGTGAAATATCTGTAGACGATCAAGTAGCTATGTATTTACCTGATTTTAGTAAAAATGGAAAAGAAGAGGTTACGGTTGCCGATTTACTGACTCACACATCGGGATTGACGCCATGGGAACCTACTTATCTAACTGCGAAAAATCGAGAAGAAGTACTGGACTACATTAATGATTTACCTCTAGAATATGAAACTGGAACAGACCGAAAATATAGTGATTTCAGTTTTATGACTCTAGCCTTTATTTTAGAAAGTGTTACAGATAAACGTTTAGATGAATATTTACAAGATGAAATTTATGGTCCGCTTCAAATGGAAGATACTTTATTCAATGCTGCCGATAATACAGAGCAACCGATTGCCGCAACGTCATGGGGAAATCCTTACGAGTATAAAATGATTGAAGATGATGAGTTCGGCTATACAGTAGAAGAAGATCCAGAAATGTTTGATGGCTGGAGAGAGTATACATTAGTTGGTGAAATAAATGATGGAAATGGTTTCTACGCAAATGAAGGAATTGCTGGTCATGCAGGATTATTTTCTACTGCTAAGGATTTAGCGGTTTTAGGACAGACCATGTTAAATGGAGGAACTTATGAAGATGTAGAACTATATAGTCAAGAAGTTCTCCAAACATTTATTAGCCCACAACGATTCGAACAAGGATATGGATGGGAATTGAATAAAGAGTGGTACATGGGTGACCAACATTCTGACCAAACGTTTAGCCATACTGGTTTTACGGGAACTCAAGTAATCTTTGATCCAGAATATAACGTACAAATTATTATATTAACCAATAAACAAAATAACGGACAAAAAGAAGATAGCTCCTATGCTAGTACGGGGCAGTTATCTCAAGATATATCCAATAAAGTATACGAATCGATAAAAAAATAAAAAATTAGCATAAGAAGTGTCAGAAAAATAGAGGACCTATACTGACACTTTTTTATTTTTTTTAGAAAACCCTTGCAATCTAAAAATACATGGGGTAAACTTACTTATAAGAAAAGGTTTTCAATATATGCCAATATACAAAAAAATGTACATTGGTACGTTTGAAAAAGAAAGAAAGGAAGGAAAAAAATGAAAAAAATTGTAGTAGGCGGCCAGATTGACAAAAAAGAAGTTGCAGAATTAGTAGAGAAGTATGCACAAGGGAAATTCGAGATTGAAACCAAAAGTGATTTGGAAGCAGCGATGGCACTTAAAAATGGTACAGCTGATTATTACTTTGGCGCTTGTAATACAGGAGGCGGCGGTGCTTTAGCGATGGCAATCGCACTTGTAGGTAGACCGAAAACGGCAACGGTTTCTATGCCAGGAAAAATTATGGCAGAAGAAGAAATTCGGGAGCAAGTTACTTCAGGAAAAATTGCATTTGGATTTACTGCACAACACAAAGAAAATGTAATTCCAATTCTAATGGATGAGTTATTGAAATTATCATAATATTATAATATTAAGGAGTGAGTGAGTTTGGATATTATACAATTAGTTGTTGTAGGGGCATTAGGTGCTCTCGCTGCTATCTTATCAAATACGGGGATTGCTGTATTTAACGATGGCCTCCGTCCCGTTATGCCAGAATACTTAGATGGGGTCATTAGTAAAAAAGAATTGGCAGCAACCAGTTTCGCAGTCAGCTTTGGATTGGTAATCGGATTTGGTATTCCGGTTTCCATTGGAGCAAGTATTATTTTAGTTCATAGTTTATTATTGATGACCGATATTATTGGTACATGGACTCCAGATGGTAAAAAAGGAATGATCATAGCCGGAGTCATCGGTGCCGTTTATGGTATCGCATTAACATTAGGCTTACAAGCAGTGGTTGACTTATTCGCAATGTTACCAGTTGATGTATTAGGTGCTCTTGGAGCAGTTGGAACCCCAATCGTTATTGGATTTGCAGTGTTCCCAGCAGTTGCTGTTGCGTATCAACATGGATTTAACAAAGGTGCGATCACATTAGCAACCAGTACATTGGTATTATTTATTGTAAAACGTTTCGGAACATTCCAATTAAACGAACAAACTTCTTTTACTTTATCTGCAGAAGGAATGGCTCTTCTAGTAGGAATGATCTTCATGCTTATCTTTGCAGTCCAAGTGAAAGGTCAATCCGACGACAATCAAAACTTAGTTAGTATTTTCGTTGAACGGGTTACTCGTATTAAGAAAAACTGGATTATTCTTTCTGTTGCAGGTGGACTAGTTGCTGCTGCAACCAGTTTAACGATTATTGCTGGTGACCCAATATCCTTGAATCTATTAAGTGAAGGTAAATTTGGAGAAGCAGCACTTGCTGCTTTTGCTAGAGGAATTGGTTTTATTCCATTAGTATTCTCTACTGCTATTGTTACCGGTGTATACAGTCCAGCTGGAACAACTTTTGTTTATGTTGCTGGAATTTTGTTGCACGGAAATCCTATCTTTGCTTTCCTAGCTGGTGCAGTGATTATGTTTATTGAAGTAAACTTATTGAATGCAGCTGCAAAAGGATTGGATCGTTTCCCTGGAGTTCGTGACATGGGTGAACATATCCGTACCGCGATGAATCGTGTCTTAGAAATTGCTCTTCTAGTAGGTGGAGCGATGGCAAGTGAACAAATTGCTCCTGGAATTGGATTCTTCTGGGTGTTCGGAGCTTATCTGATGAACCGTACTGCTAAGAAACCATTAGTAGATATGGCAGTTGGACCTGTTGCCGCAATCGCATTAGGAATTATTGTAAATATTCTTTATGTGCTGGGACTATTTGCCCCAGTCGTTTAAAAATTAAACAGAGGTGCTAGACCATAATGGTTTGGCACCTTCCCTTTTTAACACAGAGAAAGGAATGGATAAAATGCCTCTAGTTGAAGGAATCACCTATGCACATGAGCATACAACAATCGATCTCTCTTCCTTAAAACATACCGAAGATACCAATCTAAACTGTTTTGAGGAAACCGTTAAAGAATACAAGAAGTTATACGAAAAAGGTGTTCGAAACGTGGTTGATGTTACCGTACGAGGGATGAAACGCAATCCTGAATATGTACAACGAGTAGCAGAAGCTTCTGGAATGAATATTTTACAATCAACCGGATGGTATCAAGATAAATTCTTGCCAGAATACATTTATGAAAAGTCTGTAGAAGAATTAGCACAGATGATGATGGACGATATCCAAAAAGGAATCGATGGAACGTCTATTAAGGCGGAACTTATTGGTGAAATTGGAACGAGTAAAAATGAAATGACTGAACGAGAACGTAAAGTTTTTGAAGCTGCAGTCTTCGCTCAAAAAGAAACAGGAGTTCCAATCACTACTCATACGACACTAGGTACGTATGGAAAAGAACAAGTTGAATTTTTTAAAGAACAAGGTGCAGATCTTTCTAAAATTGTTATTGGTCATGTTGATCTTACCGGAGATACGCAATATGTATTGGACCTTTTAAAAGAAGGAGTTTACGTAGAATTTGATACGGTTGGAAAAGAAAACTATATGCCCGATGCAACTCGTTTAGAGATGTTAAAAGCAATCGAAAAAGCAGGCTACACCGATAGAGTTTTCCTTTCAATGGATATTACTCGTCGATCACATTTGGAGTATAAAGATGGATTAGGCTACAGTTTCTTACTAGACTCCTTTATTCCCTTGCTACGTGAAGGTGGACTATCAGAAGAGTTTATCCAAAAAATGTTAGTCGACAATCCTCGTACATTTTATCCATCTTATTAAATAGGAGGTATCTGACTAAATGAAAACTTATCCATTAAAGAGCATTACCGTAGAAGAAGCAACAGAAAAACAATTTGGCTTAGTGGATGCCATCACGCAAGTCTTTGAAGGAAAAGATATTTTAACTCGAGGAGACTTAGGTGTCGTCCCTGGTTACAATCAACCGATCACTACGCACAAAGTAGAAAAAGTACTCGCTCAATTTTTTGATGCGGAAGCGGCGATGCTCATTAGAGGAGCCGGAACGATGGCAATTCGTTTGGCCATACATGCAGCTTTGCCAAGAAATGCAACTTTATTAGTTCATGAAGCACCTGTTTATCCAACCACACAAGTAACGTTAGATATGTTAGGGATTCAGACGGTTGTTGCCAATTTCAATGATTTAGAAGCGTTACAAAAAGTATTAGAAAACGAAACAATTGATGGTGCTTTAGTTCAATTAACGAGACAGAAACCAGATGATTCCTATGATAGTCAAGCTGTTATTCAATGCATTAAAACATTTGCACCCAATCGACCCATCATTACGGATGATAATTATGCCGTTATGAAAATTCCTAAAATTGGCTGCGAGCAAGGAGCAAACCTTTCTTGCTTCTCGACGTTTAAAGTATTAGGACCAGAAGGAGTCGGGTGCATTGTAGGAGATCAGAAGTACATCGACCTTCTTCGTAAAGAAAATTATTCCGGCGGGCTACAAGTACAAGGATTCGAAGCACTAGATGTATTACGTGGAATGACCTATGCTCCAGTAGCACTTGCCTTGTCTGCAAAAGTTACAGATGAAGTATTTACTCGTTTGAATGAAGGGGAAGTACCCGGTATCCAAAAAGCCTTTATTGCGAATGCACAATCAAAAGTTATTTTAGTAACCTTTAATGAGCCCATTGCACAGAAAGTGCTGGAACAGGCCGAAAAATTAGGAGCTGCACCCAATCCAGTTGGAGCAGAATCAAAATATGAAATCGTACCGATGTTCTACCGAGTATCCGGAACGTTCCGTGCTGCTATTCCTGATGTAGAGACTAATACGATTCGTATCAATCCTATGCGTGCTGGAGCAGATACCATTATACGAATTCTCAAACAAGCGATGGAAGTGTAATTTAAACGAAAGTAGATAAAAAAATGAACAAATACTTTTACCAAAAAAAGGATTGGCAATTGAACAGATTGCTAACGAACTCTATCAATTAAAAACAGGCGACCGTATGCCGAATATTAGTGACTTTCAAACGACTTTTTTACTATCCAGAGGAACGGTACAAAATGCATTAAAGTTTCTTAAAGAAGAACAAGCAATCGAAACAGAAAGTAAAGGACATTTGGGAACCTTTCTGAAAATGATCAACCATCAAGTTCTACAAGAATATATTTCGTCTAGTCAACTTTCTGCAACGATGCCTTTACCCTATTCCCGATTATATGAAGGATTAGCTACAGGATTGTATACTGCTTTTCGCGATAAAAATATTAAATTAAATTTGGCTTATATACGTGGATCGGAAGAACGAATTCGTGCAGTTGAAGAAGGGGTTTTTGACTTTGCGGTTGTCTCACGATTCGCAGCACAGCATGAAATCGATAAAGGCCGAGCGATTAAAGTAATTATGCAGTTTGGTGAACAAACGTACTTATCTCGTCATGTCTTACTTTTCCGTCAAGGTGTTGAACAAGTAATGAAAGATGGACTACGAGTAGGAATTGATACGGATTCATTAGATCATAAGCTGTTAACCAATGAAATCATTGAAGGTTTTGATGTTGAAAAGGTTGATTTGCCGAGTAATCAATTAATTTATGGTTTGCGTGAATCACAAATCGACGCAGGAGTTTGGAACTATGATGAAATTATCGATAAACGTTTAGAAGATGTGTACTTTATTGAATTACCAGTCAAGAACCATCATCGAGAAATGAGTGAAGCAGTTATTATTTGTCAAAAAGATAATACGCTCGTTTCTTCCACTTTAAAACGCACATTAGATACAAAACAAATTCGTGATATTCAATCACAAGTTAAAAATGGACAAATGACCCCACGGTATTAAAACACGTGAACAAAGGAGAATTTAGATGATTCAAGAAAAGTTAACCATTTTAAAAGAAAATGATGTTATTGATGAGACCACATACGAAGATATGCAAGTAGCGTTGAATTATTTGAAGCAAGAAAATGTCATCACAGAAGAAGATGAAGCAGATACGTTTATTACTCATTTAGCGATGGCGACTTCTCGTCAACGGAAAGATGAGGAACAAGTAGATTCTGTAGATCCAATGATTAAACAAGAAATTGAAGCAGCAATAGAATATGAAAAAGCTGTTTCCGTATGGAAGCAATTATCTGAGAAAATTAATGTAGATTTCCCCAAAAATGAAGATGATTACTTTTATCTACATTTGGTAACGCTCCTTCAAAACAAGAAAGGGAAGTGATACCCTATGTTTATGCAGAAAACAAAAGAACGAAATCCGAATCTAATTAATACAGCTGTTCAACTGCATCAATCAGGAGAAATTCAACCGGATACGTATGTATTAGATGTAGATGCTATTTTGAAAAATGCTCGTCTTATTTTGGATGAAGCCGACAAACAAGGAATAGAATTGTACTTTATGCTTAAACAAATTGGACGAAATCCTGATTTAGCAAAATTACTAATTAAAACTGGATTTCCAGCAGCAGTCGTCGTAGATTTTCGTGAAGCGAAAACGATGATGGCCAATCATATTCCATTAGGAAACGTAGGTCATTTGGTGCAGATTCCGAGTCATTTACTAAAAGAAATTATGGAATATGGCACTGAATATATAACCATTTATTCTCTAGATAAGTTGAAAGAAATTAATCAAGCAGCAAAAGAATTAGCAATTACCCAAAAAATATTAGTCCGTGTAGTCGATGAAGGGGATGCGTTGTATCCAGGGCAATATGGAGGGTTTGAGTTAAAGGAGCTGCCTGAGTATTTTGATGCCTTTAAAGAACTGGACCATATTGAAATTGCTGGAGCAACTTCATTTCCTTGTTTCCTTCAAAATACAAAAAAAGATATATTGGAAAAAACAAATAATGCAGATACGATTTTAAAAGCACAAAATCTATTACTGGACGCTGGTTTTCCAGCAAAGGAATTGAATATGCCTTCCACAACTTCTGTATATACGTTACCATTTATCAATGAATTAAAAGGAACGCAAGGGGAGCCGGGGCATGCATTAACTGGAACAACCCCTATGCATGCAGAAAAAGATTTACCAGAAATCCCAGCTTACGTATATGTCAGTGAAGTTTCTCATAACTTTAAAGGACATGCGTACTTGTATGGGGGCGGATTGTATCGCCGTGGGAATTTAAAATATGTTCTATTTGACCAAAAAGGCAAACGCTGGCAGTCTACTATGAAATCTTTGCCAGAAGAAAATATTGATTATTACTTAGAAGTAAATGAAGAAGAGCCAATAGGAGCAACAGCCATTATGGCATTACGCACTCAGATTTTTGTAACAAGAAGTGAGGTAGCTCTTGTAAGAGGAATCCAAGCAGGTAAACCAGAAATAATGGGGATTTATGATAGTCAAGGGAAATACTTGAGAGGATGAGCAGTGTGGGAAGATATATTGTAATTGTACTAGATAGCTTTGGAGTGGGAGCAATGGAAGACGTTCCAGAAGTAAGACCTGCTGATAGAGGCAGTAATACTGCTTTCCATATCATCGAAAGAAAACCAGATATCAAGATCGATACCTTAGTAGAACTAGGTTTGATGAATACCATCGGTCAAGAAACAGACCGGTTGAAATATTCTCCCAAAGCTAATTGGGGAAAAGCAAACCTAGGACACCAAGGTGCAGATTCTTTTTTAGGACACCAAGAAATAATGGGAACAACCCCACCTATCCCACTTAACCAAGCTTTTAATGACATGATTGAGGAAGTAGAACGTCACTTAAAAGAAAAAGGATATGAGGTTCGCAAAGAAGGAGCAGAAGACGAACCAAAAATTTTAGTAGTAAATGACTCCGCAACGGTAGGAGATAACTTAGAAACTGACTTGGGACAAGTTTTCAATGTATCTGCCTGCCTCGATCTGATGCCTTTTGAAGAAGTAAAGAAACTAGGGAAAGCAGTCCGAGAAGTCGTAAAAGTCTCTCGTGTGATTGCATTTGGTGGAGAAGAAATCGATTTAAATGATTTATTGAATGCTCGTAAAGTGAAAGAAAATAAATTTGCTGGAGTGGATGCTCCGGAGTCCGGTGTCTACAATACTGGATACCAAGTGATTCATTTAGGGTATGGCATTGATCCTGAAGTCCAGATTCCTACGATACTAGACCATGAAAATATATCCGTTACCTTAGTTGGAAAAGTAGGGGACATCGTACAAACTACTAGTCCACATGTTTTCTTAGGAGTAGATAGTGATGATCTATTCGATAGCTTAATTTCTCAAGTAAAGAAAATAGATACTGGCTTTTTCTGTTTAAATATTCAAGAAACCGATTTAGCGGGTCATGCTGAAAATGTGGATCGTTATGCAGACCGCTTAGAAGTAAGTGATAAACGAATCAAAGAATTAATTCCTCTTTTAAATGAAGAAGATATTCTCATTGTCACCGCCGATCATGGAAATGATCCTACGATTGGTCATAGCCAGCATACCCGTGAATATGTACCGTTGCTAATTTATCGAAAAGGAATGGAAGGACAAGAAGTTGGCATACGCGATAACATGTCCGATACCGCCGCAACTGCAGCAGAATACTTCCAAGTAGAAGCTCCACAACATGGGGAGTCATACCTGGAAAAAATTCAAAACAAATAAGTACATAATGAAGCCCTTTTTTCTTTGGAAAAGGGCTTTTTAGTAGAATAGGTATAAATTGGTACCTACTTGATACGTAAACGCCTATACGCATCAAGTAAAAGAAAAAACCACGCTCACTTGATACGTAAACGCTGATACACATCAAGTAGAAGAAAAAAACTGCATCCACTTGATACGCAAGCGCCGATACGCATCAAGTAGAAGAAAAAACTGCTTCCACTTGATGCAAACCCTCAAATAAACAATAAAAGCTTAAAATGGGTTAAAAAACTGCTTCATGATATGATACATGCTGCACTATCAAACTTAAACCCAAATCAAATACGAAATGAGGAATTCTATTGACTATAGTAACTATTTTTACTCGACTTGGTTTAGCTCTTATCATTGGTATTTTCTTAGGCTATGAACCAAATAGGCGTCAAGCTGGAGCGGGTTTACGAACTCATATTCTAGTGGCGCTATCTATGACCATCGTTGCGCTCATCCAGATTTCATTGAATCAGTATATGGTCGGGTTAGCGATTAGTGATCCAGAACATGCCTTTCTTTTTGGGATTGATATTGCCCGACTAACTTCTCAAGCCTTAGCAGGAATGGGTTTTATTGGTGCGGGAATGATTCTACATCAGGAAAATACGATTGTGGGACTAACAGCTGCGGCTTCGGTCTGGTCCGTTGCGGTAGTAGGCTTAGCAATTGGAATGGGCTTTTATTTACTTTCTATCATAAGTGCCCTATTTATTTTCACCACGCTGTATGTCGTAACCTATTACCAAACGCGTCTTAACAACCGTTTCTATAATGTTCAGCTCGATATATCCTTCAAAAAAAGCGACCATGTACTAGAAGAATTACTTGCATTTATGAAGCGTAATAATCTAATCATCAGTCGGGTTGAGTACTTGGATTCTTTTGTAAAATTACAAGATCAAGTGAGGTATTACCTTCAGGTTCCTGAAAATAAAGATATCAAACAAATAAAAAAAGAAATCTATTATATTCATCCTGCGATTACTTTTGTAGAATATTATTCTGGAAAAGAAACACCTAAAAAAAGTAACTAGAAACTCCAACCGGTTTTTCGATAAAATTTCAAATATAAATGGTAAACTATGAATACTGACTAAGAAGAGGTGGAGCAAATGATTAAAGCAGTAATTTTTGATATGGATGGTGTTCTTGTCGATACCGAGCCGATTTATTATGAGCGCTTGTTACGTTTCCTAGAACACTACGAAGTAGAAACCGATGAAAAAGAATTGAAAAAAACAGTAGGCCTGACGAGTGGAGACACTTGGAAATGGATTGAAGAAGTTTGGGGGAAAGGGTCTATCCAAGATGACTATGACACAGCCTATCATTCCTTCTACAAAGACGAACCCATTCCTTATCCTGAAATCCTAGACCGAGATATTTTTGAAGTTCTAGATTGGTTGAAACAGGAAGAATACAAAGTTGGCTTAGCATCCTCGTCTTCTTTCAAAAATATTCAAAGTGTATTGGAAGAGTGTGAACTCACTGGATACTTTGAAACGATTTTAAGTGGTGAAATGTTCGAACAGTCCAAACCACATCCAGAAATTTATCTAAAGAGTGCCGAAAAACTAGCGGTTCGTCCTCAAGAATGTTTAGCGGTAGAAGATTCTACCTTTGAATTCAAGCTGGAAAAGCTGCGGAAATGTTTGTCCTAGCAAAAGAAGATAATCGATTTGCTTTCCAACAAGATTTGGCAGATAAAAAAATAAAGAGCTTAAAAGAAATTATGAGAGAATTAAAATTTTGATTCAGAATAATTTTTTATGATACTAGATGTTTTTTTAAATTTTGATTTGTCAATTTAAGCTAGACAAAATAGATTCATCTAGGTAACTCAAAAATACCTCCAGTGGCGTCCGGTATGCTAAAGATTTTCGTGGAATATTGTTTCGCTTGTTCGCAACGGAAGAGACGAAGGCTTGGTCCACTTGATTGAAATCCATTTCTTTTGGCAACCCATCTCTTCGCAACAAGCCGTTGGAGTTTTCATTTAAGGCACGCTGTGAAGGCGTTCCGGGATCGGCGAAATAGATTGCAATGTCCTGTTGATTGCTTAAAGCTTTCCAATTGGAGAATTCTTTCCCGCAATCAAAGGTGATTGATTTGAATAAATGCCTAGGGATCGATTCAAACCATTGGTTCATCGTTTTCTCGATATCGTTCGCCTTCCGCCCCTCGGGCTTCAAAGTGATGATGACTTTCGATAGACGTTCCACTAAGGTGATAACGGCACTCTTGTGGTGGGCACCGACAATCGTATCGCCTTCGATGTGGCCGAATTCTTCCTTGAATGTCGGGTAATCAACCTTCCTTTCAGCAATATTCCGCTTGAAGGCCTGTTTTCCGCGACGTTCTTGATGACCGTTCGGTTTTCTCTTTCCCTTCATGGGCAAGGTGGTTTCATCAAACACCTTTTCTTTGAAGCGACGATAAAGAGTCCGCATGGAGCAATCAATCGGCATCTCTTCCCGACCCTTGATGATATCAGGAGTCCAGCCTTGTGCAATTTTTTCCTTGATGTAGGTCTGTTGTTCCGCTGGCAATACGATTTTACGCCGTCCGCAACGCTTCTTGTTTCTCTTGTATTGTTGGTAGTATTCCAAGGCCGTGTGGCCTTCTTTCAAAAAATGGATGACATTGTAAATAGGTGTTCGAGATCGTTTTAGATACGCAGCTATTTCGGAAACTTTGATATTTTGGTGGTAGTAAGACTCTATCATCACTAATTCATCCGTGGTAAGATGGGTGTAGGTCATTCGTGATCACTCCTATGTATTCTTTAGACGGAATTACATTTTGAGTGTACCACGAATGGCTCTTTTATTTGTCTAGCTTAATTTTACAATCGGCGAATAGTAAAAGCAAGGAAGTCTGTTTTGACTTCCTTGCTTTTTTTAGTAAATTTATACTATCTATCTAAATGATTTTCATATGTATACTCTTTACCATTTGCTTCTATATAAAATTTCACATAACTATTATCAATCCAAACTCCTAATTTAGATGAAATCGTAATGCCCCAATTCTGACCAGAGAGAACTGTACTTGCGATTCCTGACTGCTCTAAACGTTCAGGAGTATAAGTTGAATAGAGTTTCCCACGTTCATATAGTTCAATTTTATTTATTTGTATTTCTTTTTGGCCATTATTTTGTAGAGAGATTGAAATAGACTTGCTAAGATTATTTATAGTAATACCTGAATACGCATTTGTATAGATATTTGGATCATATTCTGAAACAATTATTTTAAGAATTAAGCCTTTATCGTAGCCATCTATTAATCCAGTATAAACTTTTTCACCTAATGTGTTTGTATCGATTTCAGTAGTACTCCAGTCAACAAAAACTTCTTTATATGTATCATTACTCATTAGTGCGTGTGTCATTGTTGGTAAAGTATAAGTGTCATATTGTATTAAGTATACAACCATTTCTTCGACAGATGAAACAGTAGGTTCAATTACAGTTACCTTTACATGAGTAACTATTTTTCCATCATATGATGAAACTGATAAAGTAGCTTCTCCTGCGTTAAGGGCTGTTACTAATCCAAAAGGATCCACTTTTACTATATTTTCATCTGATGAAGTCCATGTCAATGATTTATTTGTTGCATTTTCTGGAAGAACAGTTGATATGAATGTGAAATTTTCACCTTCAGTCAAAGTAATTGCTTCTTTATCTAAAGCAATTGATTTTACTTCAATTGGTAAAATATTTAAAACAATAGAATTAGAAACTGTTCCGTCTTTTGTAGACACAGTAATTGTTACAGTTCCAATATTTAATGTTGAAACCAGACCTTGATTATTTACTGTTGCGATATTTTCATTAGAAGAACTCCATACTACTAATTTATCAGTAGCGTTATCTGGCTGTATTTTAGACTCAATTTGTACGCTATCACCAATGTGAATTGTATCTGTAACATTTTTTATTTCAATTGAATCGACAAGAATTTTAGTTCCTTTTCGTAAAATTTTATTGATAGGATTTATTTTTTCTCGACTAATTTCTTTTCGATTTGTTTCTTTTCCATTCTTATAAGTTACTTCGATTGTTACTTTATCAAAGCCATTCTGACCTTCTTGAGTAACAACTGTTTTGCCTGTTTCTAATGTATTGTCCTCTTCTTCAATAACTTGGAAATCTACTACATTTTCCTGCATGATTTCTTGTTCTAGAGTAATCACCATTGATCCTACTTTAACAATTTGATTTAATGGTTCTGTCGTGACCCTAGTAATTTCTTTTTTGCTCGTTTCTTTTCCGTTCGTATAGGTTACATCATAAACGACCGTATCAAAACCATTTTTACCTTTTTGAACTATTGTAGTTTTTCCTACTTCAAGAGTATTATCTTTTTCTTCGATAATTTCAAAAGCTACTTCATTTTCATTTCTATTTTCTTCTTTTGTAGTAATAGTCATCGTTCCAACTTTTATAATTTGATTGATAGGATTTGTTGTTTTTCTAGAAACCTCTTTACGGGAAGTTTCTTTTCCATTCGTATAAGTAACATTATAAATAACTGTATCAAAACCTTTTTTACCTTCTTGAGTAGTTTTTGTTTTGCCTATTAGAAGAGTATCATCGTCTTCTTCAACAACCTTGAATTCTAATTGATTTTCTTGTTTTATTTCATTTTTAACACTAGCTACCTTCGTTCCAACTTTAATAATTTGATTGATTGGTTTTGTTGTTTTTCTAGAAACCTCTTTCCGTTCAGTTTCTTTCCCATTTAGATAAGTTACTTGGTAGGATACAGTATCGAAACCTTTTACTCCTTTTTTGGAAACAACTTTTTCATCTTTTAATAAGTCAGCGTCTTTTTCTTCTGTTACTTTGAAATCCACTTCTTTTTCTTTTACTTTTATTGTTTTCTTTTCAATTTTTCCTTTTATGTCTTTATATTGGTTTGAAGTACTTCCTGGAGCAGGGCCACCTTTTGTGACTAATTTAATTTCTATCCCTTCCAGACGTTTTGAATAGCCAGCACTTCCTGCGGGGGCACCATTTTTAGCCCAACCCAACCAACCGAATGATTGTGCATGAACACGATAGTAAACATCAAAGTGTTGTGCCATTTCACCAGTCAATTGAATTTCGATTGCTTCTAGTCGTTTTGCTTGTCCTGAAGTACCACTCATAGAAAGATTATTTGCCCAGTTCATCCAGCCATATGATTGAACGTGTGTGCGATATTTAATTCCACCTGTGTAAGGTGTATTAGATAGGCCAATTTTGATCCCTTCTAGTCTTTTTGCTAATCCCGATGTACCGCTCATTTGCCCATCTTTTTTAGATTTTTGCCATCCAATAGATTGGACATGAGTTTGATAAGAAACAGAAGGAACTTTTACATATTCTTTAAAAGAGTTACCGTTAGTAGAAGGAGCTGTTTCTCCTTTTTTAATGAGTTTCATTTCAATTGCTTCTAAGCGATAAGCATAGCCAGCAGTTCCAGCTGCTTCTCCGTTTTTAGTCCAATCCAGCCAGCCAAATTTTTCTGCATGAACACGATAATAGATATCGTATTGAGAAGCAAGGTCATCTGTCAAACGAATTTCAATTGCTTCTAATCGTTTTGATTCACCTGTTGTACCACTTAAGTCGTTATTACTCTTCCAGTTCATCCAACCATATTTTTCAACATGGGTACGATATTCAATTAATCCAGAAAGGGTAGTATCTGTTATAGCCATTTTAATTCCTTCTAACCGTTTAGCCTTACCAGTCGTACCGCTAGTTCCACTATTTACAGGTTTTTGCCAACCATATGATTGAACATGTGTAGAATATTGTAAGAATGGTTGTTCTGTGTTAGCAGCTGATACAGATACTGGCTTTAAATCAGCAGATAACCATCCTGGAAAGTTTGTTCTAACATTCACAATCGATAATAAAATAAGTATACTTAAACCAGCCAAACTTTTCTTGATCTTTTTCTTCATTTATCTCAACTCCATTTTCAATGATAGTATCAGTATATACTACTATTCAAAATAAAAATATAGTTACATTGAATTATTAAATTTTGTTTCATTTCTAATAGATCTAATTCCTAATCTAGTCCTCGGCGGATTGTTGTAGTATACTAAAAAGGAGTTAATTATAGGAGGAATAGAATAGATGATCACATTAAAATCACCACGCGAAATAGAAGCGATGAAAGAATCGGGGAAAATTCTTGCCGATATTCATGTAGCTTTACGAGACTTTATTAAACCAGGTATCACAACGATGGAAATAAATAATTTCGTCCAAAAAAGAATTGAAGAGGCAGGCGCAATTCCTGAGCAAATTGGTTTTGAAGGATATGAATTTGCGACTTGTACGAGTGTCAATGATGAAATTTGTCATGGCTTCCCTTTAAAAGATGAAGTATTAAAAGACGGTGACTTGATCAAAGTCGATACCGTTGTGAATTACAAAGGCGCTATGGCCGACTCTTGCTGGAGTTATGTTGTAGGCCAACCAAATGACCAGTTGAAACATTTGATGGACGTTACTAAAAAAGCATTGTACCTAGGAATTGAACAAGCAATGCCAGGAAATCGAATTGGGGACATTAGCCATGCCATTCAGACTTATGTAGAAGGAGAAGGCTTTTCTGTTGTCCGTGAATTCATTGGACATGGAATAGGACCTACGATGCACGAAAGTCCGTCTGTGCCTCATTATGGCGAAGCAGGTAGAGGTCTTCGTTTGAAAGAAGGAATGACCATTACAATCGAACCCATGGTAAATACGGGTACTTGGAAATCAAAAATGGATAAAAACGGTTGGACGGCCCGCACAAAAGATGCTGGCTTAAGTTGTCAGTTTGAACATACCATTGCGATTACAAAAGAGGGTCCTGTTATTACTACCGAACAAGACTAAATAAAATAAGAAAGCAGAATAAAAAGGCGTTTAGACCCGAACACTAGAGCGAACAAACGTAGACTATCTGAGTATGAATCGTGAATGGACGTCGGGTCTTCCTCTTATTCCGCGCTTAAGAAAATAGTTAAGAAATAGGGAAAGGGCTGGGACAAAAATTCTAGCTTTTTTTCTTTATCCAAAATAGATGACATCATGAAGAAGAATTATTGGCATTTGCGAATGAACAAGAGTAATATAGGGTGGTAGATAAGTGGGTCCTCAAAAAATTAGATTTTGTGGTCTAATTTTTGAGAACTGGCTTTTTTTTGACTACGTTTTTCGGGAGGGAAGAAGACAACGATGAAGAAATTTTTCTCGATTTTAGGTGGCATGGGAACGCTAGCGACTGAAAGTTTTATTCATCAACTGAATAAAAAAACCAATGCATATGTAGATCAAGACTATTTGAATTATGTGTTGTTTAACCATGCGACTATTCCTGATCGGACTGCTTATATAATGGATTCTACAAAAGAAAGTCCTCTTCAGTTTTTGCTAGAGGATTTGGAACAACAGAAACTTTTACATCCACAATTTATCGTCTTAGCCTGTAATACGGCTCATTATTTTTATGATGAATTACAAGCAGCTATTGATATTCCCATTTTGCATATGCCTAGGGAAACGGTGAAAGAATTAAAGAAAAAAATGAAAAAAGGCAAAGTAGCCGTTCTAGCAACAGAGGGAACCATTTGTTCAGGCGTCTATGAAAAAGAATTACAAGAGAGCGGATTTGAAGTATATATTCCAGACCGTGCTTTGCAAGAAAAGGTGAACAACCTCATTTATCGAGATGTAAAAAAATATGGTTTTCTTAATACGGAACTATATTTGGATATTCTACAACAAACAAAAGAAGCAGGGTGTCAAGCAGTCCTCTTGGGCTGTACGGAGCTGTCTCTTCTATATGATGTAGAAGGAATGATCGAACCTTGTTTAATAGTAGATGCTCAGAGTACTTTAGTAGATCGAACGATTGAATGGGCTCATTCGTATTAGAAATGTAAGAACCTTGAATGAAAAAAAGAAATGGTGGATGATTGACTATGGCAGACAGCCCAAAGTTCATACCAATTTTATTAGGTAGTGACATTAATGCATATGGCATGGCACGCTCTTTTCATCAAGAGTACAAGATTAAAAGTGAAGCCATCGGTTCCAAACAATTAGCTGCAACTCGATTCAGCCATATCGTAAAAGTAAAGATTGTTCCTGATTTTAATGAAGAAGAGGTATTTATTGAAACTCTTACCAACCTTGCGATTAATCGGTATAACGATCCGAACATAACCTACTTGTTGATTCCTTGTGGGGATAGCTATGCAGAACTAGTTTCTAAATATCAAAAAACTCTCTCTCAATGGTTTTCATTCCCAGCGATTGATCATGATCTTCTTTTAAAATTGAGCGATAAAGTTAGTTTTTATAATATTTGTGAAGAGTATGGTCTTCCTTATCCGACAACGTATATTGTAGACAAAGAAATGTATGATCAGAAGACGTACTTGAATCCTTTGCCGTTTGATTTTCCTATTGCGATTAAACCAACGGATAGCGTTGAGTATTTGAATATTCATTTTGAAGGTAAAAAGAAAGCGTATATTATAGAAGGTAAAGCAGAATATGATTTGGTTGTAGACCGTATTTATCAATCGGGCTATACCAAAGAGTTAATCATTCAAGAATTTGTTGCCGGTGATGATAGTAACATGCGCGTGTTAAACGCTTATGTGGATTCTAATCATCAGGTACGGATGATGTTCTTGGGACAACCTTTATTGGAAGATCCTTTCCCAGCCTCTATTGGAAATTATGTAGCCATTCTTCCGGACGATCATGATGAAATATACCAAAACTTAAAACGGTTTTTGGAAGATATTCAGTATACGGGCTTTGCTAATATCGATATGAAATATGATCCCAAAGACGGTCGCTTCAAATTGTTTGAAATTAACTTGCGTCAAGGAAGAAGTAGTTTCTTTGTTACGTTAAATGGTATCAACTTAGCCAAACTAATCATAGATGAATTTGTGTATCAAACACCCTTTACAGGAACGGTATACGGACGTAGAAACGATGATCAGAAATTTTGGTTAGGTGTACCCACAAGAGTATTCAAGAAATATGCAGCTGATAATCCTCAAAAAGAAAAAGCACTCGAATTAATGAAAAAAGGAAAAGTTGGAACAACTGTATTCTATCCGAAAGATTATTCATTGACTCATTTTTCCTTGATGGTTTACATGTTTTATAGGTATAACGATCGATTTGATACTTTCTTTAAATCTAAATAAAGTATCTATAAATAGGAAGACTTCCAAATAGCGTTAAATTATGAATGTTGTCCAACAATCTGTTGGAGAGCATTTTTTTGTATAAAAATAGGCATTGGTGATTTGAAGTCACCAATGCCTACTATTTTATTTGTTCTGTGGAGCTTTTGGTAATTTATTTAAAGCTTCGTTAATCATCAGTAGTGTTTCAGGTTTTGCTCCATCGCCACTTGTTAATTTCAAGAGAGCTTTTACCGTATATCCTTTTAAGTAATCCAGAAGTTCTTTCTGGTTTCCTTGGATAGGAGTTGTACTCAGAAGAGATAACATAAAATCCATTCCTTCATCAGTAGCGGTAATCTCTTCAATCGTATCATGAATGGAGAAAAATCCTTCTGGAAATTCGAAAAAGCCAACGGTTCCATCTTCTTTTTCTACAAACCAATTATCAGCGCCTTCTCCTTCCGCTTCATCTTTTACAGTATAATCTGGATTCGGTTCCGTTACTCGGTTTAAAGTAATGCTTTCTATAAATTGTTCTTCGCCGTTCTTATAACCGATAGCTGTAATCGTATTTTCTCCCATTGCTAAAGGAACAGTAGGGAAGGCAAAGATTTTATGAGCGGTTACTGTATCTACTTCTTGATTGTCGACTAGTAAAGTAACCGAATCACAGTTCGAATAGACTTTAACAGGAGTGTTTTCTTCTGGACGGTCGATAAAGCGACGGCTACAAATGTGTACAAAAGGTTCCGTAGTCCAATAAGCTTTATAAACAAAGAAGGAATCTTTTTTCGTAGAGCGATCATGGGTCATGAGTCCTTTATTATTTCTTCCTTTTACTCCACCTTCATCACGTCCATCTGCTGCAAAGTCAAACATATTCCAGACATGAGTAGCCCAAATATATGGTCTGGTTTCAAACATTTCTAGCATCTGTTCATGGTAATAGGCTTGATATTCTTCTGAGTAGTCTCGTATTTTCGGATCATGATTGTGATAAGCGAGAATTCCTTCTGCTCCGTATTCTGACAAACCAATTGCTCGATTAGGGTTACTTTCGTGATAGGAATCAAACCAAGTCCCATTATCTTCTACAGAGCCACCATACCATCCATAGTAATGATTATAAGCAACGATATCAGTAATAAAGTTATGTTCAGAATCAAACTTCGTCATAGAAGCATTGGCAATGGTTGTTAGACGAGTTGGGTCTAACTCATGAGTCAAGTCATTCAGCTCTCTCAAGTTCTGCTGTAAGATATCTGGCTCTCCACCCATACTGATTTCATTGGAAATTCCCCAGAAACAAATAGAAGGATGATGATCGTTTTGAATGACTAATTCTTTCATTTGAGTAATCGTATTTTGATAACCATTTTCCATGAAACTAGAGATAAATGGTATTTCTGCCCATACGACCATTCCATATTCATCACACAAATCGTAGAAATAAGAATCGTGTTGATAGTGTGCAAGACGAATCGTGTTTGCGCCTACTTCTGCAATGTACTCCATGTCTTCTTTATGTTCTTTTCCAGTAAGAGCCCAGCCCATATCTTCACGGTCTTGATGACGAGAAACTCCTCGAAGGGGATAACTTTCTCCATTCAAGAAAAAGCCTTGCTCAGGGTCTACGTGGAAATTTCGAATTCCAAACTTTACAGAAACATTATCTAACACGTGGTCGTTTGACTTCAATATAACGTCCATTTTATATAAATAAGGATCTTTTACTCCGTTCCATAAATGAGGGTTTTCAACGGTAATCGAAATTTCTTTTTCTAATACAGAAGCCGTTTGTGTTGAAACGACTTGATTGTCATGTGTGTAAATCGTACATTTGAGTGTTTGATTTTCTTTTGGATTCGTAACAAAATATTCGGTTCTAATCGTTGCCGTTTGATCCTTTAGATCAGGTGTAACTTTGACTCCTTTTGAACCATAATACTCTAAATCAAAATGACTATCTTCTACTAGAATCAAGTTGACAGCCCGGTAAATTCCACCAAAGAAAGTGAAATCAGCCATTTGAGGATAAATATAATCATTGGCACGATTATCTACGCTAACTGCCAATTCATTTACTTCATTCTCCAATAAAAATGGAGTAAGCTCAACGCGAAACGTTGAAAATCCACCTTCATGATGGGTTGCTTTTTTACCATTTACATATACATCTGTAATACTATTTGAACCTTCAAACTCTAAGTAAACTCGTTTACCTATTGCTTCTTCACCTAGGTCCAACTCTTTTTTATACCAGCAAACTCCTCTATAATAATCTAGACCACCATCTTGACCATCTAGATTATTCCAGGTGTGGGGAATCTTCACAGATTCAAAGGTTTCGATGTCTTTTAGTGTGTCCATCGTTGCTTGTTCTTTCGTAAACGACCAATCTTGGTTTAAACTTTTTTTAATTCTCATAGTTCCTCCTCAGCAAGCGCTTGTTTTTTTGTTTCTAGAATCTTGATTTGTACTTTTTCCATCATTTCTTGATCCAATGGATAATGTTTCATCGCAATGATAGAAGTAATCCATGCAAGGATTGGTAATCCACAGAATAAGAAAATAGCTAAATATTTGATACTATTTGTAAAGGGAGTATCTAAGTCAGGCAAAATTTTGAAACCAATTAAGATTACAGAGAATCCTACAATAGAAGAACTCAAGGAGTTCAATAATTTATCTACAAAAGAAAACAACGTTCCAATCATACCAGGGATGTAGCGTCCACTTAAATAAGTCTCGTAGTCCGTACAATCGGCAATCATCGGAATAGAAAGATTACCTGCGACCATGTAACTACCATATCCAACAATATAGAAAATTAAGAATAAAATAGTTGGCAGTCCAAAGTTTGTAAAAGAAATATCACCCGGGTTAGAGAAAAGCAGCAATACAGCAATGATCGAATAACAAGTCAAAGCTAATTTAGTAAACGTAACATAGGCTCTTTTTTGGTCAATTTTCCTAGCAATCGTCACCCCAACAATTGTAATCAAGACACCACCGACTAGACCAGCTAAGGATAGAAGACCTGCAAGGGCATAGTCCCCAAAGAAGATTCCATAAAGCATGATTCCAACTGTAGCGTTCGTTGCGACACCAAGAGCTAGTTTGTCACTAGTTGCAGCAATGATGAGCATTTGCAATGCACGGTTCTTTTTGATAACGTCTAAGTAATCTTTCATTTTTACTTTTGGATTAACACCCGTTCCAAAAAATTCTTTTCGGTCTTTGGACCAAATTCCAATCACAGCAATAACGGTACAGATAGCTGAGAAAATAATGACTTTGGGGACCATATCATGGAAAAGTTCGATGGTTCCTAAGCCACCATATTTTTTAGCAAGCACAGTAGAAACGTAGACAGGTACTAATCCAAATACGGCTAATACCATTAAGGTATCAAAAAGAGCAAACAAAGGACGTTGTTTTGGATCACTAGTTAAGACACTTTGTCCAGCTTTTGTTACAGCGGTTTGTAACGTGTAACCGACCACATAAATCATATAAATGATGATGAAAAATAGTAAACGAGTTGTTCCATTTGTAATGGTAGGAGTAATATAAAAGAGGGAAGAAATACTCGCCATCAGAATTAAGTTTCCTACAATCATAAAGGGTCTGAATTTCCCTAACTTTCCGTTGGTACGGTCTATAAGAGCGCCTACAATTGGATCGGTAATTCCATCAAAAATACGTAAGGAAGTAAGTAAAATAGCAACGGTTGAAATAGCAAAACCAGCTACGCCATTTGCAAAATAAGAAACATAAATCATTAATACGGCATAACAGTTTGTAGCAAGATTATTGGCTGCAAAAAATGCGATTTGCCAAATTTTAGCACGGTTTAATTGAGCACGATTAGAAGAACTACTATTCACGGAGTGATCCATATCATTCACCTTTTTCTTTTTCATTTATCTAGACATGTTTATCTTTGTATGCGCATACAAATAAAAAACCTAGTTCTAATACTACGGTACTGTTAAATAGATAAACATTGCGTAAATTGTGTAAAGCATTACATTTCTTGCGAAAGAAGGCGTATAAATGGACAAAACGGTGCTAACCGGTATAGAAAATGAATCTTCTTTTGAATCATTCTATTATCTAACCTATATTGGAGATCATAAAATCAAGCAAGTACAGGAACACCAACATGATTTTTATGAGTTCTTATTTTATATGAGTGGTGATGTAGAATATAAAGTAGAAGAAGAGATTTATAATTTATTTTACGGAGAAATTATCGTAATTCCTCCTCACACTACTCATGCAGCAACCATTAAAGTAGATAAAAATTATCGAAGATATGTGTTGTGGCTGAAAGAAGAGTTTATCAATCAAATATTAGAAGCAGACTCTACTATGAATTATATTTTTGAATACATGGAAAGACTTCAAACGTATCGTATAAAATTAATGCCTAAAGATGTCTTGAGTTTCATCGAATCTTTTGCTGAAGTAATGGAAAAACAACTTCATGCGGAATTTGGTCATATTATCAAACAAACTTCCATTTTCTATGATGTGTTTTATCGTTTAAATAAACTTGTTTATGAAAAGGACCAAGTAAACCAAGAAACAGAAGAAAAAGAGTTACATGTACAAATTTCCGACTATATTAAAGATCATCTCATTGAAGATTTATCTTTAGATTTAATAGCCGATCACTTTTTCTTAAGTAAGTACCACATCAGTCATATTTTCAAAGAAAAGATGAGTATATCTATCTATAAATATATTCTCATTCGAAGACTAGAACTAGGAAAAGCACTAATTCTTTCTGGAGAAGCCGTTACAAAAGTACATGAAAGTTGTGGATTTAAAGACTACGTAACCTTCTATCGAGCATTCAAAAAACGCTATGCCATGTCTCCTAGTGTTTATGTGAAGGAGAATCAGACTCCAATGAGAGAAAAGTAAAAAAATAGTAACTAAGATAGGAGGAGTGAGCAGAAGTCCAATGCCTACTTCTCCTATCTTAGTTATATAATATAATTGAAAATTGTAATCAAAATATATAATTGACATAAAAATAACAGAAAATATAATTATGAAAATTATTCTGATTCATATAACAAAAATGTAGTAAGTTATCTGTAATAAGGAAACCGACTAGAACCTTATAAATAATTAAGTTCTATTTATTAATAACACTTAAACTTGAAAAGTGTATTTTAATGTAATAAATGTAACAATATTAGATTATTCATGGTAATATCTATTTATAATATTAAGAGAGAAGGCTAGCAAATGAATAACATTGTGAAAAAACTAACTATATTGGGAGTATGTAGCTGTTTTTTATTTTTAAATGATAATCATGTATTTGCAGAAGAAATAACTGAAACACCGATTGAAGAACTAACTGAAAAATCTGTTGAATCATCGACTGAGATACTTACTGAAGAGTCCATTGAAGAATCCACTCAACTACTTAACGAAAATACTTCTGAAGAACCCACCGATACAACTTTTAAAGAAAAATTAGTGGAACAATTTAAATTATCAGAACTTTTTCCTGATCCTTCTTTTGCACGACTAATAACTGAACAGTTGCAACAACTAGGCATACCGATAAATAATTCAGATGCTTATGTGACGAAAGAGGATTTATTACAAATAAATATAATCGATGAAAAATTTAATAACAATTATTCAAATCTTTCATCAATTGAAGGAATACAATTTTTAAAAAATTTAACTGCTTTTGAAGTTAGTCGGTCAACTATTTCAGATATATCGCATATAACTAACCTTCAAAAATTAAAAAGACTTTGGATAAGTTATAGTAACATTACTGATATCAGTCCTTTGATAACTTTTTTTGAGATGAATGATACTACCAATAAAACTATTGTCCTAAATAGCAACAATATTAGTGACTTTTCTCCACTATCTCAAATTTATGATTCCGCAAAAAATAATGAAATTTCTTACTTCAAGTTAGATGATCAAAAGGTTGCAATAAACGTTCCACATCCCCTTAAAGAAGTTCCTTTTTCTTTTGAATTAAGTGGTATCTTACTACATGACGGTAGTAAAATATCATATGGTGGTTTAGAAACTAATACTGCGAATGGATATTTTGAGGATGGCAAGTTTACTATTACTAAACTAGACTCTTATCAAAATACTATTGCTCCACAAATCAAAAGATCACTTGGGAAAATAAATTATAGTATAGATTTTAAAATAAATATTAAGAATCAAATTCTTCCAGTAGAACTAATAAAAGAACATACTATATTAGGTAATCAGACATTTGACTATAAAGTACCTTTTCAAAATATAAAATCACCTTATGTTTATAGAGTAGATAAATCAGGATTGGATATAAAAACGCCTGGCAATTACACTTTGAAATATGAGATTGCAAAAAATTACTATTCATTTTCAACAGTTCCAGAAGAAGACTATATTCCTTTTGACGTAATAGTAACAGTTCTTCCTGTTAAAGCTGAATCTATATCGTTGTCTACTTCTGACTTAGTAGATTTAAAGATAAAAGAAGAAAAAATTATTAAAGCAACAATATTACCTGCCACTAGTACTGATAAAGAAATTCTTTGGAAATCTTCAGATTCTAAAGTAGCTACTGTAGATATCAATGGTAAAATTACTGCGGTAAATGAAGGAACTGCTAAGATTATAGCTACTGTAAAGGAGACTGATATAAGTAAAGAGATTGTTGTCAAAGTGTTACCTATTAAAGCGGAGCAACTATATCTATCTCATTCTGGTTATTTGACATTAAACAAAGGAACTGAAGAAAAAGTTACCGCAACTGTTTACCCAGAAAATGCGACTGAAAAAGAAATAATATGGACTTCATCAAATCCTAAAATTGCTACAGTAGATTCAAAAGGAAATATAAAAGCATTAAAAAGAGGAGACACGGTAATTACAGCTGCCGTCAAAGATAGTAATTTAAGTGAAAGTATTGAAGTCAATGTTTATATCACTGATATAAACGTGGGATATAGAACGCATATACAAAAAAGAGGATGGGAATCTTATTTTTCTATGGACGGACAAGTAAGTGGAACGGAAGGGCAAGCATTAAGACTTGAAGGAATTCAAATATCTCTTCCTTATGTCAATGGATCTGAAAGTGGAGTTACCTATCAAACTCATGTACAAACTTATGGATGGCAAGATTGGGTAAGTAATGGAGAAACTAGTGGAACGGAAGGACAAGCGAAACGACTTGAAGCTATTAAACTAAAATTAACTGGAGTATTAGAGAAGAACTATGACATTTATTATAGAGTTCATGCCCAGAAGTTTGGTTGGTTAGACTGGGCTAAAAATGGTGAATCCGCAGGAACTGCGGGATTTGGCTACCGTTTAGAAGGAATTCAAATTATGGTTCTTCCAAAAGGAGATCCAGCACCTGGTTCTACAAATAACTCTTTTAAAGAATACATAGAACCAATGAAAGTTAACTATTCAACACACGTTCAATCTTATGGATGGCAAAAAATAGTAAGTGACGGGAAGATGTCAGGTACGGAAGGTAAAGCGAAACGTTTAGAAGGAATTAAAATTAATATCACAAAACCAGAAGTTTCTGGTGATATAACTTATCGTACCCATGTTCAATCTTATGGATGGCAAGATTGGAAATCGAATAATCAAGTGAGTGGAACTAGTGGAGAAGCAAAACGTTTAGAAGCGATTGATATTAAACTAACTGGAGAACTAGCAAAAAAATATGATATCTACTACCGAGTGCACTCACAAAAATATGGATGGCTTGGATGGGCTAAAAACGGAGAGCATGCTGGTACTTCTGGATTAGCATACAGACTAGAAGGAATAGAAATCAAAATTGTTGAAAAAGGAGCTTCTGCTCCGGGTGATACAAAAAATGCTTATGTAAAAGAAAAATAAATAAAGGCAAACTCATTTTGAGTTTGCCTTTATTTATTCAAAATTTCCAATTAATTATCTAAATAAATGAAATCTTTTTCAAAAAAGACTAGATATGATTAAGACGTGATTATGACACGATTGACTGATAGCTTACAATATATATTCATAAATAAATCAAAAAATGAGTTATATGTAAAAATTTTTGATTATACTAAGAAAGAATAGTCAAATGAAACCCTACTGTCTAACATTGTGAAAATACATTCAATGTTTAAAGGTATATGCTATTATAGAATCATCTTAAGGAGGGAATTTATCAAAATGAAAAAAATAATTAAAAATATTTCTTTATTAGGAATTATTTTTAGTTTCTTCTTTTTAAATAGTTCCGTCGCTCTGGCAAATGAGAATGTAACTGTGCAATATCGGACACACGTGGAGAAACAAGGTTGGCAAAACTTTGTTACAAATAGTGAGACAAGTGGGACAAGTAATCAAGCTTTACGTCTAGAAGCAATTGAAATAAATATACCGAACACTTCTAATGGAGGAATCGCCTATCAAACACATATTCAATCGATTGGTTGGCAAGATTTTAAATCTGATGGACAAATGAGTGGTACTGAAGGACAAGCAAAAAGATTGGAAGCAATCAAAATAGAACTAACCGGTGATTTGGCCTACACTCATGATATTTATTATCAAGTCCATGCTGAAAAATTTGGGTGGCTTGATTGGGCAATGAATGGAGAACCAGCTGGAAGTGCCGGATATGCCTATCGACTAGAAGCAATTAGAATTGAAATTGTTCCAAAAGGATATCCAGCTCCAGGATCAACCGATCGTCCCTACATGGAATATGTAAAACCTCAAGTACCAATGAAAGTAAATTATACAACACATATACAAAGCTATGGATGGCAAAAGCCAGTCAGTAATGGTGCAATGTCTGGAACAGAAGGGCAAGCAAAACGATTGGAAGGAATTAAAATAAATATTTCTAACCCAGAAATGATAGGCGGAGTAACCTATCGGACTCATGTACAAAGCTATGGATGGCAAGGATGGGTTTCCAATAATCAAGTAAGTGGTACTCAAGGACAAGCAAAACGCTTAGAAGCAATTGAGATAAAACTAACAGATCGACTAGCTGAATTCTACGATATCCATTATCGTGTGCATGCACAAACGTTTGGTTGGATGGGTTGGGCGAAGAATGGAGAGCCAGCAGGCACTTCTGCTTTTGGTTTTCGTTTAGAAGGAATCGAGATTAAATTAGTGCCAAAAGGTAATAACCCTCCTGGTACTACTCTTAATGCCTATAGAGATGGAAATAGATTATATGTAGATAAAAAGGGTAATGGGACGATAAAAGGATCTAATAGTGGAATCTACCACATACCAGGTTCTCAGCACTATAATCAAACAACAAATCCAAGAGCCTGGTTTAAAACAGAACTAGAAGCAATGAAAGCTAAGTACAGACCTGCACGAATTAATTAGAAAAGAAATAGTATTAATTAGATGAAGTAGAAAATAACATACTCCGCTTATTGTAGACAGAGAAAAAATCAAAACTCTGAATGGGATAAGCGGATTTTTTTGTCTAAAAGAAAAAAGAATCATCCTGCAAAGAAAATCTACAGAAATCAGATTGCAAATTGAAAAAATAAAAAAACTATGATTGAAGTGTAAGAAAACCAATTTCTTATCCTCTAGTCACTTCTTTTAAATCATACATTTCAAAAGACTTTATAATCTCTCTACCATTTATACAGATAACAATCATCTCTGGATAGGCTACACTTGCTTGGACAATATATTGAAATAAAAGAAGAAAATGAAGTTCTTCTTGCCGGAAAAGAATATCCTGAAGTCCGAGAAGAACTTAAAAAAAGGAACTTATATTGTAGTAGTTTTATGACACGAGAAGTATTAAAAGAAAATTTAGAGATTGCCTCTGAAGAAAATGGCTTTGTATACATGAAAACATTTGGAGACGAAAAAGACAACAGTAAGGTATATCCTACTCTAGAAGATTATGTAGAAGTAGTCAGAGAAACCATTGGAGAGAATAAACATATCTACTGTAGTATTGGAGTGCATTCACCCGAACGTCTTCAAGAAGTCTATGAAAGTGTGCGGATGGTTCCTTCTTAGGAAGTATCGTCATTAAAAAAGAAGAAATTAAAGAAGAACAAGCTCATTTTATTCGTCAATTAAGAGAAATAGCGGATGGCAATAAGGCGGTTAAATAAAGGCAGGCAGCGAGTCAGTGAATGAAAAAGTAATAATTGGAATGGTTCACTTGAAAGCTTTACCAGCATCACCCAATAATATGTGTTCGATTGAAGAAATGGTTGTCGTAACAATATGTGGTGCCGACTTCATTCGAGCAGAATTATTTGTAGAAATACGTGCCATGACGTTGGGGTTCTTACATCCGATGGCAGCTAGATTAACAAGAAAGAAAAAAGAGATGAATTTATCCGTTAAAATTTTTGCAGATGTGAACGTCAAAGAGTCCCGCACAGTCATTCCACAAGATATTGAAGTATCTATTGATGAAGCATTAAAAGCAGGTGCGAATGCAATTATTGTGACTGGTTTAGAGACAGGTAAGCCTCCTTCCGCATCAGAAGTAAAAGAATTAAAAAAACTAGTAAAAGATACCCCACTTCTTATCGGTAGTGGAGTAAACAATCAAAATATTAAAGAATTAATGAAATATGCAGACGGTGCGATTGTTGGATCTTCTATTAAAGAAGATGGAAAAATTGATTATGCGGTTTCTGTAGAAAAGACAGTAAAGTTGTTAGAACAATTGAAATAGAAATGTAATAACCAACTATTTAAAGAAGAAAATATTTTCCGTTAGATTATGTTGATTCCTTCAAAATCTGATGAAAAATGATAGTTACATGATGAATGCTTTCCAATGACCCATTGGAGAGTATTTTTTTATCTTTAGCTAGATGCCCTCTTCAATCCAAGATTCCAGTATCGCTGGAGTTTGTAGTATTCCAGGGATGATGTTCGAAATGGGTTTATATATGCCATTCTTGTTTGATTCAAAGAGTGACTGATTAGCTGGAAGACATGAAGCAGATTACTAATGATTTTAGCCTGTAGAAAACATTCGTGGATAGGAGTGAAGTAAAGAGTATTCATAACAACTTAAAGAACTGAAAGTGAGAGGAAATGACTTGAATTACTCGTGATGTGGTCGTTGGGCTAATGTTATGACAACTCGCTAAATCTTTCTCTTGAATTTTATTTTTAGATTCATCAGCTTTGGATTGCCTAAACGTATTGGAAACAAAGCAAGGAGGGTTTACCACTCTTATTTTTGCACAGAAAATAAAGGTATATTTTTATAATAAAAGTGTTTTCTAGCAAGAAGGACGTTGGCTCATGACTGGTGCTATTCAAAGTTAAGTGGCTCATCTTAAACGCTAGTAGACTTTTTTATCTAATCACACAAGTGATTGATAACTTACAATATATGCTCATGATATTCATTAGCGATTAAATAAACAAGAAGTAGAAAAAAGAGTTACATGTACAAAAATTTGACTGTATTAAAAATCAGCTAATTCCCTGATAGAATTAGAAAAAACTTTAATTCTATCAGGGAAACTGTTATAAAAGTCCATGAAAGTTGTATATTAAAAATATGTTACCTTTTATTGAACTTAAAAAAAATGCTATATCGTATTTTCTGATGTTTGTTTAAAGAGAAATCAGGAAGTTCTTTGAAAAATGTGGAGTTGTTCAAACCATCACAGAGTTAATGAGAAAAACAACACTCTCTAGCATTCAATAGGCTAAAGAGCGTTTTTATGTAGAGTATGAACTGCTTTTCCTACCAATAAGGAATTATTGTTAAAGGTTATAAAATCAAAAATTTGAAAAAGTAGTATTTGTGTCTAAATTGTGAAGGAACTATTGTGCCGTTAATAAAAATATCGTTTTCATTAGATAGATTTCACAAAAAGGTGAAGAAGATTCTAAAAAATGTGTTTTATTATGATTTTCTATACATATTTTTATGATGTAATGTTAAGATACTATAGGTATAGATATATTCCAATATAGATAAAATTATAGTAAAGAAAGTATCATTTTAAATTAAAAAGGAATGATTCTTATAAAAGGAAGGAAGTTTTGAATATGGCAGAAAAAATAAAGGTTGATAAAATATTTTTAGCTTCTCCTCATATGAGTGATGAAGGTTATGAAAAAGAATATGTAGAAGAAGCCTTCAAAACAAACTGGATTGCTCCTTTAGGAGAAAACGTAGATAACTTTGAAGTTGAACTTGCACAAAAAGTTGGTTCTAAACATGCCACAGCACTATCTTCAGGTACTGCAGCGATTCATTTAGCTTTAAAAGCTGTTGGAGTTGAAGAAGGAGATATTGTTTTTTGTCCGACATTAACTTTTTCTGCTACTGCAAATCCAATTATGTATCAACATGCGACACCTGTGTTTATTGATAGTGATTCAAAAACGTGGAATATGGATCCCATTGCTCTAGAAGAAGCATTCCAGAAATATCCAGATGTAAAAGCCGTACTGGTTGTACATCTGTATGGATTATCAGCTGATATGGATGCTATTATGGAAATTTGTAATCGATATAACGTTCCAGTAATTGAAGATGCTGCAGAATCACTGGGAACATTTTATAAAGGTCAACATACAGGTACATTTGGCGATTATGGAATTTTTTCCTTTAATGGAAATAAAATCATAACGACTTCTGGTGGAGGAATGCTTGTTTCAGATGATGAAGAAGGAATCTCCAAAGCTCGTTTCTGGTCTACTCAATCACGAGAAAAAGAAAGACACTATGAGCATAAAGAAATTGGATTTAATTACCGTATGAGTAATGTAGCTGCAGGGATTGGTAGAGGACAACTTAAAGTACTTGATGATCGAGTAGCTAAAAAAACATACATTTATGATTTCTATAAAAAAGAATTAAGTGATTTAGAAGGGATTGAATTTATGCCAAGTAATGTATGGGATCAACCAAACTATTGGTTGAGTGTCATTACATTAAATGGAAAAGTTCGTCCGCTAGATGTTATGGAGGCGTTAGAAGCTGAAAATATAGAGTCTCGTCCTGTATGGAAGCCAATGCACTTACAACCATTTTTCAATGAATATAATTATGTAGGTGGAAATGTTTCCGAAGAATTATTTGAAAATGGAATTTGTCTTCCTTCTGATACGAAAATGACAGATGTTGAACTTAGAAGAGTTTGTATGGTAATTAAATCATTATGGAAATAGATAGGATGTTTTATTATGTTGAAGCTAAATCTGATTTTTAAAAAAATAATAGATTTATTTGGAAGTTTAGTTGGGATTATTTTAACCTCACCTTTACTCGGTATAATTGCTATGTTAATAAAGTACACTTCGGATGGACCTATAATTTTTAAACAAAAACGACTTGGAAAAGATGGAAAAGTATTTGAAATTCTCAAGTTTAGAACAATGATAGTAGATGCTGAGAATATTGGTGATGGCTTATTTGTAAAGACAGGAACAGATAATCGTATAACTAAAGTAGGTAAATTCCTAAGAGCAACGAGTCTAGATGAATTACCTCAGTTATGGAATGTAGTTATCGGCGATATGAGTTTGGTGGGTCCAAGACCACCAGTACTACATCATCCATATAAATATATAGAATATACGGATTTCCAAAGAAAAAGGTTTGAAATGAAGCCAGGTATAACAGGTTTGACTCAAATTACAGTAAGGAATTCAGTCTCCTGGGATGAAAGAATTCCTTTAGATGTTAAGTATGTAGATACTTTTAATGTTTGGTTGGATATTAAAATACTTTTTAAGACTGTAATAAAGATATTTACAAAAGAAAGTATATATACAGAATCAAAAAATGTTTAAATATAATATATTTAAATGAATAGAGGTTTAATATTATGATTGAGATAAGACAATTTAAAAAAGAAGATATTCCATATAAAATAGAATGGGTTAATAATAAAGAAAATAATAAGTATCTTCATTATGACTTGCCGCTTCGTGAGGATAAAACGATTATATGGTTTGACACTATTAAAAATAGAAAAGATAGAATAGATTACACAATAACATACGAAGGTGAGCCTGTTGGTTTAATAGGATTATTAAATATAGATTATATAAATGAAAAAGCAGAGTATTATATTCTATTAGGTAATTATAAATTTAAAAGAATGGGCATTTCTAAAAAAGCTTCAAAATTATTAATAGAAGAAAGCTATAAAAAATTTAAATTGAAAGAAGTCTATTTATACACAGAAGCAGAAAATAAAATAGCACAAAAATTATTTGAATCAATAGGATTTCTAAAAAAAGACTTGACTGCAGATGGAATAAAAGAAGAAATATTTATGTACATTTTGCTTATTGAAGAATATTTTAATAGAGAAAATAAAAAGGGGTGATACCTTTATGAATACACCCATTCAAAAAATGAGCGGTCAATATAGTAATAATGATATATTTATTAAAAGGGATGACTTAATACCATTCTCTTTTGGTGGCAATAAAGTAAGAAAAGCTAAACTTTTTTTTGAAGATATAGAAAACAAAAAATGCGATTGCATAGTTACTTATGGAAGTAGCAGCTCTAATCATTGTAGGATCGTTTCAAATATGTCAGCTGCTAGAGGGATAAAATGTATTATCATTACACCAAATGAGAAAAAAGAGAATACATATAATAGAAAAATGATGGACTTGTTTGGAGCCGAAATTATTAACTGCAAAATCTCCGATGTTAAAGAAACTATAGAAAGTACACTAGATAAACTTCGGGAAAAAAAGTATAAACCTTATTTTATACAAGGAGGAGGACACGGAGATATTGGCACAAAAGCTTATGTAAACGCTTTTGAAGAAATTTTATCTTATGAAATAGAAAATAAAATAAAATTTGATTATATATTTCACACTTCAGGTACAGGAACAACACAAGCCGGGCTTATTTGTGGTAGCTTATTAAATAAAGATCGTAGGAAAATAATAGGGATTAGTAATGCAAGGAAAAATCCAAATGGAAGTCAGGTGGTTTTGGATAGTGTTAATAGCTATTTGAAATCGATAGGTAATATAACAGTTGGTCTAGAAGTTGTCGATTTTGTCGATGAATATATAATAAATGGTTATGGTTCTTCTAATGATGAAGTAATGAAAACAATTAGAGAAATATTAGTTAAAGATGGGGTTCCTCTTGATATGACTTATACAGGTAAAGGTTTTTGGGGGATGAAAAAATATTTAGAGAAAAATCAAATAATAAGAAAGAATATCTTATTTATACATACAGGTGGAACACCACTATTTTTTGATGATTTGGAGGCAATAAATAATGATTAAACCTATGAATATACTAATACTCAGCTGCGGGTCTAGAAATAAAATAGTTCAATACTTTAAAAAAGAACTAGGAGGTAGCGGTCAAGTTATGGCTACTGATTCGAGTGAGCTTGCTCCAGCAATTTATGAAGCAGATAAGTATTTTATTGTTCCAAAAATAAACGAGAAAGATTATCTAGATATTATATTAGAAATTTGTAAAGAAAATAATATCAAAGGAGTTCTATCCTTAATTGATCCTGAATTAAGTTTATTATCAAAAAACAGAGATGCATTTCTTGCAATAGGAACAACGCCTATTGTTTCGGATCATGAATTAGTTGAGATGTGCTTTGATAAATATAATTTCTATGAATTTTTAATAAAAAATAATATTAAAACTATACGAAGTTATATAGATAAAGAAGTATTTTATCAAGATGTTGAATTAGGAGATATGGAGTATCCTGTTTTTGTAAAACCTGTGAGAGGTAGTGCAAGTGTTAACATTAGTAAAGTGAATACAAAAGAAGAAATCGAACTTCTCTTCGAGCAATTTGATAATTTAATGATTCAAGAATTTATGGATGGAATTGAGATTGGTGCAGATACATATATTGATATGATAACCAAGGAAACAGTTTCGATTTTTGCAAAAGAAAAAATTAAAATGCGAGCTGGAGAAACAGATAAGTCAGTTTCAATAAAAGATGAAGTATTATTTGATTTAATTAAAAAGTTTGTAGAAGTTACAGGGTTTATTGGAATTATAGATATTGATATTTTCAAAAAAGATGATGAATATTATATTTCTGAAGTAAATCCTCGTTTTGGTGGAGGCTATCCACATGGGTATGAGTGTGGAGTAAATGTGCCAAATATGATAATTAATAATTTGGATAATAAAGTAAATGAAGATGTAATAGGTAATTATGAAAACAATATTTATATGATGAAATTTAATGAAGTAAAGATTTTTAAGAAATAGGAGTATATATGAGAATATTATATGTTTCAACACTATCAAACACTATAAATGCATTTCTAATACCTCATATTCAGATGTTAATTCAAAATGGACATACTGTAGATATTGCATGCAATATTGAAAAAAAAATTGATCATAGTTTATTGGAGCTTGGATGTTCAATTCATAATATAAGTTTTAGTAGGTCACCGATCAAAAAAGATAATTTAAAAGCATTTAATAAACTGAAGAAAGTACTAGTCGAAAAAAATATGATATTGTTCATACTCATACACCAGTAGCGTCTGCCGTTGTGAGATTGGCATGTAAAAATATAAAACAAACAAAAGTATTTTACACAGCCCATGGATTTCATTTTTATAACGGTGCACCAATTAAGAACTGGTTAACATATTATCCAGTTGAAAAATGGTTATCAAGATATACTGATACCTTAATAACTATTAACAAAGAGGATTATAGAACTGCTAAGCAGAAATTTAATACAAAAAATGTTGAATATATAAAAGGTGTAGGACTTGATATAGACAAATTTAAAAAAGTGATAGTTAACAAGAAAAGTAAAAAGGAAGAATTAGGTATTCCATTTGAATCACAAGTTTTATTATCTATAGGTGAATTAAATGAAAACAAAAATCATGAGACTGTTATCAGAGCTATAGCAAAGTTAAATAATGATAAAATTCATTATGTGATTTGTGGGGAAGGGCAATTAAAAAAATATTTAATAAATTTAAGTAAGGACTTAGAAGTAGAGAAACAAGTACATTTAATAGGGATAAGAAAAGATATCTCTGAAATTTGTAGAGTTTCAGATATATTTGTCTTTCCCTCATTTAGAGAAGGTTTATCTGTTGCACTAATGGAATCTATGGCTAGTGGCTTACCAGTCATTTGTTCTGATATTAGGGGTAATAATGATCTGATTGATAATAAAAAAGGTGGTTTTTTAATCAAACCTAGAAATATAAATGACTATATAAAATGTATAAACGAATTAATAAATAGTACTAAATTAAAAAAAGAGTTTAGTCAATACAATCTAAAAAAAATTAAATCTTTTTCTATTAATAGTGTTTTATCTAGCCTAGAGTATATTTATAAACAATAGAGATTTAATAGCTATTTTGAAAGGAGTATTTTTTGTGACAACCTTAATTTTATTGTTCAACTATGTGTAGCCTATCCAGGGTATCAAAATATTGTTTTTGAATATAAGTTTGTATTAAAAAAATATCTTAAGAGGTGCTATTGAGTGAAAAAAATTCTACATGTTCTTAATACTTCAAAATTATCCGGAGCAGAAAATGTTGCGGCTGATATTTGTATGATGTTTGATGGTGAATATGAAATGTACTATTGTTCTTTAAAGGGTGAGATTGAGAATGCGCTAAGCAATAGAGGAATAAATTATATTCCTACGAATAAGTTATCAATAAAAGAGTTAAAGAAAGTAATTGAAAAATATAATCCTGATATAATTCATGCACATGATGTTAAGGCTACATTTATATCTTCATTAGTTGCAGGAGATATCCCTCTTGTTTCACAATTACATGTAAACCAAGATGATATGAAGAAAAAAACTATGAAAGCAAATTTGTATTTACTATCTTCTTTTAAAGTAAAAGAAATCATAGCAGTATCTGAAGGTTGTATTGATGATTTTGTATATAAGAAGTTTATAGAAAAAAAAGTATAGTACTAAGAAATATAATTTACGTTAATCGTGTACAAAAATTGATGGCTCATGATTTACAGGAGTATAATTTTGATTTCATATTTTTAGGAAGATTATCAAACCAAAAAAACCCTCAAAGAGTAGCTATGGTTGCTTCAATTGTTCTAAAAAAATAAAAAATGCACGTTTTGGGATAATTGGTGAAGGAGAACTCAAACAAAATATGATAAACATATTCGAAAAAGAAGGAGTGTCAGATAGAGTCACCTTTACTGGTAGCTTATCTTATCCATATAAAGCAATAAAACAATCTAAATGTATGTTATTTTGTTCTAGATTTGAAGGAACACCTATTGCAGGATTGGAAGCAATGGCTTTAGGTATACCTATTGTATCTACACCTACAGATGGGATGAAAGACTTGATAACCAACAATGAAACTGGTTTTTTATCAGATGACGATAATCTTCTGGCTCAATCAATAATAAATCTTATTTTAAAAGAAGATTTAAATAAACAAATGTCAAAGAAAACTTTGAAAAAATTTAAGGAAATAAACAATGAAGAATATTATAAAGAAAAATTAGAAAATATTTATAAAGAGATATAGGTATATGAATAGGTTACACTAGGTTGGAGAATATAATCTTAATTATCTAGTGCTCAAACTTTTCGAATAAATGAATTTATTCGAAAAGTTTGAAATTAATGGAGCACAAGAATATAAAAGCCAATCAGAATTTTATGTACAAAATTATTTAAAACTTGATGAATTAAGGGCGGATGATTCAAAAAAATTGTCAAATTAAGCTAGACATGATGGCCTCATATAGGTAACTCAAGCATACTTCTAGTGGTGTTTAGTAGGCCAAGGGCTTTCGTGGGATCTTATTTCGTTCATTCTCAACGGAAGTAACAAAAGCTTGGTCCACTTGATTGAAGCCCATTTCTTTTGGCAATTCGTTTTGTCGCAGCAGAGCAATAATTTTTTTGTTTAATGCTCGCTGTGAAGGGGTTCTAGAGTCAGTGAAATAGAGCACAAGATCATGTTGGTTCCGTATAGATTTCCAATTGGAGGATTTTTTCCCGTAATCGACTTGAATAAATGTCTAAGGATTGATTCAAACCATGATATCAGATATGCTTGATATCGTTCGCATTCCGCCCTTTGGGCTTCAAAGTGATGATGACTTTTGATAGACGTTCCACTAAGGTGATATCTGGTGTCCATCCTTGTGCAACTTTTTCTTTGATATAGTAGATCTGTTGTTCGAGTGGTAGAACCATTTTAGGTCTTCCGCAACGTTTCTTACTTTCCTTATACCGTTTGTAGTATCCCAAAGCTGTATGACCTTTCTTCAAGCAATTGATCTCCTGTAGATGGTCATTCTGGAACGTTTCAACAGGGTCGATATGGTTTTTCACGGGGTAGTAAGCCTCTATCATCACTAGTTTATTCATGGTAAGAAGGGTGTGGGTCATTCGTGATCACTCCTATGTTTTCTTTATTTGGAAATACATTTTGAGTGTACCACGAATGGCCTATTCATTTGTTTAGCTTAATTTTACAATTGAAGTAATCAAAAAACTAAGTATTTTTTGTAAATGAAAGGTTGTTTAATATAAAATGATAAGTGTTATTATACCAGCATATAATTTAGAAAAACAAATATCAAATACTTTAAAATCGCTAATAAACCAAACTAATAATAACTTCGAAATTATCGTTATAGATGATGGTTCAATTGATAACACTAAAGAAGTTGCTCTAAAAACATTACAAGTAAGTAATGTTAATAATTTTTTAGTCATAACACAAAATAATGGAGGGGTAAGTAAAGCAAGAAATGTTGGCTTATTAAAATCAAAAGGGGAATATATTTTCTTTTTAGATGGTGATGACTATGTAAGCAAAGATTTTATAGATACACTTTATCATTACATAGATCAAAGTAGTACAAGAATGGATGTTCTTTGTTGGAGATATAATAGAATCAATAATACAGGGAAGAATACTTTGAATTACTTTAATAGTCACATTAAAGAACCATTTATAATAAGTGGCATAAAGGCAATTGAAAAAATAGCATTAGAAAAATCGTTAAACGTATGGACTGGAAGTGCAATATATAGAAAAGAAATATTGGAAAAGAATGAAATTAAGTATACAGAGGGTTGCAAAAGTGGAGAAGATCAAGAGTTTTCAATCAAAGCATTAGCAAAATCTGATAATGTTTTATTTATAAATAAAACATTATCTTATTATACTAGTAGAATAGATTCAATTTCAAATTCTTATGATATCAACAAATTTGATGCAGTTAGTGCAATGTATAGAATTTCAGAATATTTAAAAAAACATGGTAAAGGTTACAATAGGGTATCATATATTTTTGGAAATGATAAATTAATTGAAAGTTATTTAGTAAATTACAGTTCATGTTTACAAAATATGGAAAATAAAAATATTCTAAAACTAAATAGTGAAATAGAAAGAAAATATCCAGGATTAAACAAAAAAGTATCAAGTATGATGAAAAATAATAACGTTCGTGATAGGCAATTACTTATAAAAATTATGTTATTTCGAATACATCCGAAATTATTTAATTTTATTTTAAATTCAAACTTTAGGAAGAAAACGAAAACTTTTAAAAATAAAAGCTCCTATTAGTTTGTACGATAGTAAAAAACACAAATGATGTAGTTTTTACTAAAAAAGGAGATTTTTAATGATTAAAGTAAGTATAATAGTCCCGGTTTATAATGTGGAAAAATATCTAAAAAAAAGTATTGAAAGTCTGATGAATCAAACACTAAAGGATATAGAAATTATATTAGTGAATGATGGTTCTACAGATAATAGTTTATTTATTTGTAAACAATATGAAAAAAAAGATTTTAGAATAAAAGTCATAGACAAAAATAATGGTGGAGTTTCTTCAGCCAGAAATATAGGAATAGAATTAGCTTCTGGTCAATATATTGGTTTTATTGATCCTGATGATTGGATAGAACCGGAAATGTATGAAAAAATGTACAGTAAAATAGAAAAAACTAAATCGGATGTGTGCATTTGCAATTATATAAAAGAGAAAAACAAAAAAAAATTCAGGTAATGTTACCTACGAAAAAAGAAATTTTAGTTAATCATGAAATAATGAATGAAATTATTTCTAATATGATAGGTCCACCAAATTTGAATAGCAACGCACAAACAATAATGGGGAGTGCGTGTAGATTATTGATAGATAGGGAAAAAATTAAGCCATACTACTTTAGGTTTCCTGAGAATGTCCCACTAATGGAAGATTTGATATTTTGTCTAAAAGTTTTTTTGGATTCTGAAAAAGTATCTATTGATCAGGGGATATATTATCATTATATGACAAATGATAATTCTGCAATTAGAAAACATAGGGAAAATATGCTTGAAATGCAAATGGATGTTCATAACAAAATAAGCAATATTTTAATTAAAAATGAAGTTGATGAAGTGTACGAATTCCGTTTAAATATGAGATACGTAGAAGGGTTTTTAACTTCAATTGCAAATGAAGTAAGTGATAATAATCCCAAAAAATTCATCTTAAAATTAAAAGAAATAAGCAATATGTGTTCTGATAAAAGGTTAAGGAAAATTATTGAGAGTGTAGATACAAGTGGATATTTATTGAGAAAGAAAATAATTTTATTAGCTATACAAAGAAAATGGAGTATTTATCTTTATTTATATTATAAAATTTTATTTAAAAAAATTAATAAATAAAAAGGAGAGAATCATGAAAAAAGTAGCAATATTAACGTTAAATGGATATTTTAATTATGGAAATAGATTACAAAACTATGCACTACAAGAAGTTATAAGAAATTTAGGCTTTGAAGTAGAAACTATAGTTAATACTACACAAAATGAAGAAGTACAAATGGCATATCCATTAAAGATGTACAAAATTATAAAAAAAGGGCCTAAGTATTTAAAAAAAATAATTTTAAATAAGTTAAATAAAAAAAAAGTTATAAATTCAGGTAATATAAGAACTAAAACATTCAAAGATTTTACACATAAGTATATAAAAGAAACTAACTATTCGATTTCTGATAAAAACATTCCAAATGACTTGTCAGAAAAATATGATTATTTTGTAGTAGGTAGTGATCAAGTTTGGAATCCTAATTTCAGAGAGGTTACATCACTTTATTTCTTACTATTTACAGAAAAAAACAAAAGGGTATCCTATGCACCTAGTTTTGGAGTGTCTGAACTATCAAACGAATATAAAAGTAATTATAAAAAATGGCTTACGAACTTTGATAAAATCTCTGTTAGAGAAGATGACGGTGCCGAGATTATTAAGGAATTAACAGGGAAAACAGCTCCCGTACTAGTAGATCCAACATTACTGATTACAAAAGAAACGTGGTTATCGATTGCTAAAAGAGCAAATAATAAACCTGAAAAAGGATATTTACTCACATATTTTTTAGGTGGAGTACCGAAACAATATTCAAAAAGAATAAATGACATTGCTAAAGAAAATAATTTAGATATTATTAATTTAGGGGATGTAGGAGATATAGAAACTTATAAAACAGGCCCCAGCGAATTTATAGATTATATTAATTCATGTAGTATTTTTTGTACTGATTCTTTTCATGGTTGTGTATTTGCAATATTAATGCAGAAACCTTTTATTGTTTATGAAAGAGAGGGAAGTTCTCTCTCAATGTATTCAAGAATTAATACATTACTTGATAAATTTAATTTAAACTCTAGAAAAATTGAAAATATTAAGACAAATAAAGATGCATTTAATATTGAGTACACAGATACTTCATTACTATTAGAAGAAGAACGATTAAAATCGTTAAACTTCTTAAATGAAGCCTTAGAAGTTACCAAAAAAACTCAATGATATAATAGAAACAAAAATATATTTGAAAATAATTATGCACAAAAAAAGTATACATAATAATGGAGGTGATTATTTGAAAAGAAAATCAGAATATTTCTTGTCAATAATTGGTGTGATACTAGCTATTAATATCTATGTTTTTGCTACAGATAAAATACAGTTTTCTTATTTAATATTTTTTGTGATTTTATTAAGTTCGTTACTGCTCTTTGTTATAATAAAAGATAAAAAATTCGGGAATGAAATATTTATACCTATTTTATTTTCTATCTATGCATTAATCTCAATGTTATTTAGTTATGATTTTACAAGGGCATATAGGTATAGTTTATTTTTATTAGTCTTTTTGTTTATATATGTTATTTTATCTAAAGTCAACTCATGGCATGAAACTTTTTTAAGGACTTTATTTTTTGGGTCAATAGTGATTGTTTCTGGAACCTATTTTTCTTTTTTATTTCCTAATATATATAAAAATTTGATTTTCCCACTTTTTAATTTGGAAAATCAAATTGTAATGGAAGGGCTCATTAGAATGGGAGCACATACGGGTTTAACTAATCAAACTGCTCCAAATGCATTTCTAATTTCAATAGGAATTGCGCTCTTGTATAGCCGTATCTATTCTAAAATAGATTTAAAAGTATTGACAAAAGTTGCTCTAATAATATACTTGTTAGCTTTATCAATGACATTGAAACGGTCATTTATTCTTGCGAATCTTGCGAGTTTTATAGTCTTAACTTATGTTAAATATAGAACAGAAAATAATAAGATAAGTAATATATTTAAAGTTATAACTAGTATTACAGCTGTAATTTCCATTATTTTAATAATAAGTCCATTTGTACCAACAATTCAAGATACTATAAACAGATTTGGACTAGCAGAAACAGGGATTGATACCTCAGGAAGAGACCAAATATATACTTTGGGTATAAAAATGTTCTTGATTAAGCCGTTTTTTGGGCATGGAATAGATAGTGTTCCAACATTTTATTCTAACAATTTTGGTGTATATGAATTACAGCAAATGCATAATATTTATATTCAAATGCTAGCTGAATTAGGATTGTTTTTTGCTGTAATACTGTTATTTTTATTTATGTTTAATTACTATTTAGCGTATAAGACTACTAAGTATGCGCTTAAAAATAAAGACAAAAAGATGATATATATATTAAGTTCTTCATTGTATATGCAGACATTTTGGTTAATTTATGGCTTTTTTGGTAATCCTATAACTGAGCACACCTATCTTTTGATATATTTACTTTTTTCATCTATCACTTTATTTTATTTCAAAAAACAAAAAGCACTAGATAGGTTATATTTGGTTGGACAATAAAATTAAGGTCTTGTAAAATTCGAATGAAGAATAAAAAAGGAAAGTTTTTAAATAGATTTAAACTTATATGAGTTAGTTAAGGTGGAAGACATTGAAAAAAAAAATGTATGTTAATGAGTTAAAGGTTGGAGCAGTTTTGTCCTATGTTTCAATGGGTCTGGGTTATTTAGTATCTATTATATATACTCCAATAATGTTACGTTTATTAGGACAAAGTGAATTCGGGTTATATAATTTAGTAGCATCAGTAGTTGCTTATCTAGGGGTTCTGAATTTTGGGTTCGGGAGTGCTTATATGCGCTACTATTCTAGGTATAAAACCAAAGAAGATAACGAGAAAATTGAAAATTTGAATGGAATGTTTTTGATTATCTTTTCTCTTTTGGGTCTAATAGCAGTATTTGCGGGAACTATATTAACTTTGAATACTGAAGTAATATTTGGAGCTGAATTAACTAATACGGAAATATCAAGAGCAAAAATGTTAATGTTTATTTTAGTTATTAATTTGGGTGTTTCATTTCCTAATATCGTATTTACCTCTCATATAACTGCTAATGAAAAGTTTGTATTTCAAAAACTAGTTCAAATGATAAAAACAATAGCTAACCCTTTTGTAGTATTGCCTCTTTTAATATTAGGATATGGATCAGTAGGGATGGTTATTGCAACAACTCTTTTAAATGTAGTGATTGAATTTATTAACGCAATTTACTGTATTAATACATTACATATGAAATTTTCCTTTAAAAACTTTGATTTTAAATTAATGAAAGAGATGACCATCTTCACTTCCTTTATTTTTATAAATTTACTTATTGATCAAATTAATTGGAATGTAGATAAATTTATTTTAGGTAGATTCCATGGGACAACATCAGTTGCTTTATATGGCCTTGCAGCACAATTAAATACTTATTACTTATCAATTGCTTCTACAATGTCTAGTGTATTTATTCCTCGAGTTCATCGATTAGTGGCTAACTCAGATAATAGTGAATTATTAAAATTATTCACAAGAATTGGTAGGTTACAATTTATAGCGTTATCGTTAATTGCGAGTGGCTTAGTATTCTTTGGAAGACCATTTATAAATTTTTGGGCGGGTGCTAATTACGATGGTGCTTACCCAATTGTATTAATTTTAATTATTCCAGTTACAATACCACTTATTCAGAATATCGGGATAGAAATTCAACGAGCAAAAAATATGCATCAATTTAGGTCGTGGGTTTATTTTTTCATTGCTTTAGGAAACTTAGGTTTAACGATTCCCTTAGCCAAGATATATGGTGGCATTGGAGCTGCAGTTGGTACAGCAGTAGCACTTATTATTGGAAATGGTTTTATTATGAATTGGTATAATCATGTAAAAGTTGGACTAGACATGAAGTATTTTTGGAAACAAATATTAAGTTTTGTTCCAGCATTAGCTATTCCTGTAACTATAGGAATAATAATAAATATCTTCTTCGAAATAAAAGGTATTTTGTTATTTTTAATATTAGGAATAATTTATGTAAGTATATTTAGTATATCAATGTGGTATTTTGGAATGAATCAATATGAAAAGGATTTATTAGGGAAACCAATAAAAAAATTATTAAAAAAAGATAGATAATACAGGAAGATAGGGGGATATAATGAAAGTAGCTGAATTTAATGCAAAGAAAGTATTTAGCGAAGCTAGTGGGATCTGTGCAGTAGTGGATAACAATATAAAAATGGACCTTAACGAATATGGGTTGTATGAAGAAAGAGTATTACAAAAGGACGATTATGAGCTTAATCCATTAGTTCAATTGGTCTCCCCAAATCTAAATGAGGAAGTAAACGAATTACATATATCTCAGAAATTATATGAGAATATAGACGAAATAAATTACGATAAACGGATAGGATATTATACCTCATTATATGCTGGGCATGTAAATGAAGGGGATTATAGAGAAAACGCAAGTTCCGGGGGAATGGGGACTTGGATTTTTAAAGAACTTTTCGATAAAAAACTAATTGATGGTGTTATACACGTAAAAAAAATCCAGATAAAAGCAGTCCAATTATGTTCCAATATGATATTTCAAGATCAGTAGATGAAATTAAAGCAGGAGCAAAAACAAAATACTATCCAGTTGAATTATCAAAAGTATTAAAAATAGTAAAAGATACACCTGGTAAATATGCTGTTATAGGTATTCCAAGCTTTATCATGGCTTTACGTCTATTAGCTGAACAAGATAAAGTTATTAAAGAGCGAATTAAATTCACAGTTGGGTTGATTTGTGGACATCAAAAGAGTAGTAAGTTTTCTGAATCATTAGCCTGGCAAGTTGGAATCAAACCAGGTAATCTAAAACATATAGATTTTAGGAAAAAACTATTAGATAAACCTGCTAATAATTATGGTGTTGAATTAACGGGTATGATTAATGAAAAAGAAGTTACAATAATTAAACCAACAAAAGAACTTTTAGGTCAGAATTGGGGACAAGGTTTTTTCAAGCCAATTGCATCAGATTTTACTGATGATGTGATGAATGTGACTGCTGATATTACTCTAGGAGATGCATGGCTACCTGAATATACCCAAGATAGTAAAGGTAATAATGTTGTTGTGGTAAGAAATCCTAGGATTGATGACTTAATAAAAGAAGGAATTAGAACTGGAATGCTAAATCTAGACAAGGTTGATAACGAAACCATCTTTCGTTCACAAGAATCTCACTATAGACATACACATGATGAGTTAGCATATCGTTTATATAAAAAAGACAAAGTTAATAAATGGAGACCTTTAACAATAGTTCAATCTTCAAATGATATTCCATTCTTAAGAAAAAAAGTCCAAGATTTAAGAGAAGAAATCTCAACTGAGAGTCATATTTCATATAAGAAAGCAGTTGAGTTAGATGACTTAGATTATTTTAAAGATGAAATGGAAAAACTATCTAAAAAATATGTATTACTTTACAAGTTAATATTAATTCAAAATAAAGGTATGTTTGGCTCTGTAAAAGCAATAGTAAAAAAATGGGAACTATGAATTTATATAGTGAATAAAAGACAATTTTTTTAGTGGTAATGTTATGCCAAGGTTTCCTTGGAATATTATTTCGTTTACTCATAATAAAAGAGATAAAGTTTTGGTTCTCTTGATTAAAGTTCATTTCTTTTGGCAGCAAACTAATAAAATTTTTATTTAATGTGGGCGCTAAGATCAGTAAAATAAATGGTAATGTCATATTCGGTACTTATCGATTTAAATATATGTCTAAGAATCAATTCAAACCATTGATTCAGATTAATTTCGATATCGTGTATGCTTTAAAACGATGTTCATTTTCAACAAAAGTTCTACCAAAGATACAACTACACTGGTGGCGAGTACTAACAATGGTCTGCCTTCGATAAGGTTCGTCACTCTTACGTATTCTTTGGCAAAATTACATTTTGACTATACCAGAAATTGTAGATTTATTTGTCTAGCCTAATTTTATAATTAGTAGGTTTTCTGTTTTAAATTTTTTTGATTCAAAAAATTATATTCAGGAGGAAATTATGGAAGAAGAAATTTCATTAAGTGATATATTTGCAATTTTTAAAAGACATATGGGTAAAATTATAATTTGGAGTTTACTTGGTATTATCTTGGTAGGAGGATATACATTATTTCTTACAGTCCCACAATATCAATCTACTTCTAAAATTGTAGTTAACCAAACGCAACAAACAGGCCAAGCAATAACCAATACAGATATTCAAACTAACTTAAATCTTATTAATACTTACCAGAGTATCATTAAGGAACCAATTATATTAGAAGATGTTATCAGTAAAACTAAAACGGATTTTACTACTCAACAATTGAGTAACAAGTTGAGCGTTCAAACTGAAAATAGTTCACTAGTTTTTGGTGTTACGATTAAAGATGAAAGTCCCTATATCGCTTCTGACTTGGCTAATGCAATAGCATCAACTTTCCAAGAAAAAATTGGTGAGATACTGGAAGTAGAATCGGTCACAATTTTATCTCAGGCTATACCAAATCTTCAACCAGTATCTCCTAATATCATTTTGAATTTAGCAATAGGACTGATTTTGGGATTAATGTTAGGAGTGGGTATTGCATTTCTAACTGAATTTATGGATAAACGAGTTAAAGACAGTAAAATTATCGATGAAATTGGGTGGACAAACTTGGGATCTATTTTAGAAATGTCTGCTGAAGAATTAAAAGATACACGAATGGATAAAAAAGTAAAAATTAATAATACAGGAACATCGTCATTACGAAGAAGGGTATAGGAGGTGAGAATAATGTTTGGAAAAAACCAGAAAAAGAAAATACAAAAAATGAATCAACAACAAAAGCAAGGAACATCATTAATAACGATTACTAAACCTAACTCAGTTATTGCGGAACAATTCCGTACGATTCGTACAAATATCCAGTTTTCAATGATTGATAAAGAATTAAAAACAATTATATTTACATCTTCAGGCCCTTATGAAGGTAAATCGACTGTTGCGGCTAATATTGCTTCTGTTTTTGCCGATCAAGGTAAAAAAGTAGTTTTAATCGATGCAGATATGCGGAAACCCACTGTTTTTAAAACATTTAACCTTCAGAATACCATGGGATTGAGCACCTTAATTTCTTCGCGCAGCACCCAAGTTCAAGATGTTGTTCAACATATGGAGGAAGCAGGACTTGATATCATTACGAGTGGCCCTGTTCCACCTAATCCTTCAGAGTTATTAAATTCAAATCGAATGAATGATTTGATAAAAGAACTGGAAGAAATATATGATTTAGTGTTGTTCGATATGCCACCGGTTGTTTCTGTAACGGACGCACAAATTATGGCAACTAAAACAGATGGAGTTGTCTTTGTAGTAAGAAGAAATATTGCACAGAAGGAAGATGTGAAGCATGCGAAAGAATTATTGGACATGGTTCATGCAAATGTTCTTGGTGTAGTCTTTAATGGAGCAGAAAAGAAATCAGATCGTTCTTATTCCTACTATGGGTATGGATATGATGAGGAGTGAGGAAAATGATTGATATTCACAGCCACATCCTTTTTGGTATTGATGATGGAGCAAGAACATTAGAGGATTCCATAGCAATGGCTGAATTAGCTGTTGCGGAAGGAATCACTCATTTATTAGCAACGCCACACCATAAGAATGGAAAGTTTGAAAACTATAAAAAAAGTATCCTAAAACAAGTTGACCTGCTTCAAAGTGAATTAGATCAGCGCAATATAAATTTAACGGTATTTCCTGGACAAGAAGTTCGACTTCATGGAGAAATCATAGAAGCAATTCAGGCGGACGAGATTCTTTTTGCTGATGAGAGTCATCGGTATTTACTAATTGAATTTCCAACCCTGTCGATTCCGCATTATGCTGAGTCGCTTTTTTTTCAATTATTGCAACAAGGGATTACACCGGTCATTGTTCATCCAGAACGGAATCAAGAAATTATCGAAAATCCTACTATTCTTTTAGATTTTGTTGAAAAAGGGGTTTTGAGCCAATTAACCGCAAGTAGTTACGTAGGTGTGTTTGGCAAAGAAATTGCGACACTAAGTAAGCAGTTTATAGAAGCTGATTTGGTTCATTTTTTAGCATCTGACGCGCACAATACACGTGGACGTTCCTTCCATATGAAAGAAGGCTTTGAAAAGTTAGAAAAAGAATTTGGAACTGAAAAGGCTGAATGGTTTAAACAAAATGCTAAAGATTTGGTGAATGGCGACGATGTGGATATTGGAAACCCAAAAGAAGTAAAAAAGAAAAAGGGTTTGTTTAATTTCTTTAAGTAAGGGAGTGTTTGGGAGTGCAATTATCACGAAGACAAAAAGCAGCAATCTTAATGTCGGTAGATTCATTGTTTATCTTATTGTCTGCTTTTTTAGCTCATTTTTTAATTCAAGCGTATGTTCAGCCAGCTGATTCATTTTATTATGTCATGATTGGCGTCTGTATTTTATCGTATTTACTACTAGGTGGGAGACATCATCTCTTTTCTAGAATTGTTCGGTATACAAGTATCTATGAAATATACAAGGCTGTAAAATTAATGACGATATCTTATATGCTATCTGGATTGATTACGATTCTTTTATTACGTATGGTAAGCTTTCGTTATATTTTTTTAATGTATGTGTTTAGCTTAGTACTTATTCCAGGATCACGCATTATTTGGCGTTTTTATTGTGAGTATAAAAGTGGGAAATTATTTAATGAAGTAAATAAAGAAGATAAGATTCGAACATTGATTGTTGGTGGAGGTGATGGGGGTCACTTATTCATTAGCAGTATCTTGAAGAATCCAGGTCCAATCGAAATTGTTGGAATTGTCGATAGAGATCTGGGTAAACAAAATTCATTGTTATATGATATTCCAGTTCTTGGAACGGGTGTGGATATCCCTAAGTTAGTTGAGAAGTATCAAATTGATCAAATCACGATAGCCATTCCATCCGCTACTTCTAAAGATTTAGAAAGAATTCTTGGATACTGTACTGACTTAGATGTGAAAATCAATCAAATGCCAAGTATTGAGGATGTCTTAAAAGGGAAGTTGAGCGTCAATCGTTTCCGAGATATCGATGTGGTAGATTTATTAGGTAGAGAAGAAGTGCAATTGGATCGAACACTCATTGAGGAATCGCTTCATGGAAAAACCGTCTTAGTAAGTGGAGCAGGGGGTTCCATTGGTAGTGAAATTTGCCGTCAAGTAGCAAAATTTGAACCGAAACGTTTAATCCTACTAGGTCATGGTGAAAACTCTATCTACTTGATTGATAAAGAATTAAAAAATTTATACGGTCGTGCGTTTGAGATTGTACCCGTGATAGCGGACGTACAAGATCGAAAACGAATATTTAGTGTTTTTGAAAAATTCAAACCGGACCAAGTTTATCATGCAGCGGCACATAAACATGTCCCACTAATGGAGTATAATCCAACAGAATCTATCAAAAATAATGTGTTTGGAACTAAAAATGTGGCGGAAGCTGCTAAGTCTGTCGGGACTGCTAGTTTTGTAATGATTTCTACTGATAAAGCAGTTCGTCCAACGAATGTTATGGGATCAACAAAACGAGTAGCTGAAATGATTGTGACTGGATTAAACGAACCAGGCGGAACCAAATTTGCAGCAGTTCGATTTGGAAATGTGTTAGGAAGTCGTGGAAGTGTAATTCCTGTTTTCCGTGAACAAATTGCCAATGGAGGACCGGTTACGATTACAGACTATCGAATGATTCGTTACTTTATGACGATTCCAGAGGCAAGTCGATTGGTTATTCAAGCGGGTGTTCTTGCAAGAGGGGGAGAAATCTTCATCTTAGATATGGGAGAACCGGTTAAAATTGTAGATTTAGCTAGAAAGATGATTGAACTCTCTGGATTTACAGAAGATGAAATTCCGATTATGGAATCTGAATTCGTCCGGGTGAAAAATTATATGAAGAGTTACTTGCAGAAGGTCAATTAGCTGAAAAACAAGTATTTGAAAAGATTTTTATTGGAAATTCCTCTACGTATAATATAAAAGAAACATTAGCATTTGTGGAGTCTTTACTTTTAAAGTCCGATGATGAAATTAGAACAGAACTGGTTGCCTTTGCGAATGAACATGAATAAGAATGGAGGAGGATTGAATCTTAAAGAAGATTCAATCTTTTTTTCTTTAGTTTTTTCTTAAAGTAAGGAATAGTACTTTTTTATTTTCCAACATTCCTATATACTAAAGGATAACGAGGTAAAGGAGTTTTATGTTTACCTTTTCTAAATAATCGGAAAGAGGCACATATAATTCGATGGATGAAAATAATAGAAGTGTACTAAATAAACGGAAACGACGAAACAGGTTGATTTTATATGTAAGTATAGGTGTTTTTTTAGTAGCCTATGCATTTTTTGGAAAATATATTTGGACGTGAATAACTCAGCTGATAAAGTATTTAATGATGTAGAAACAAACAATAAAAGGGATGAAGCCGTTACCATTGAAGCAACCCATCCGATATCTTTTGCTTTTCTAGGAATTGACAACGGTGCCTTTGGTCGCGAAGATGCAGGAAGATCGGATGCAGTTATTGTTGGGACGGTTAATCCAAAAACAAAAACAACAACCTTAGTCAGTCTTCCTCGAGACTCTTATACATTAATGGATGGCTATGAAATGTGGGATGACTCCCCGTTTTATGACAAGTTAACACATGCCTATGCATTTGGTGGAGCTAAAATGTCCATTAACTCTATTCAAGAGTTCCTTAATATTCCGATTGATTATTACGTAGAAATAAATATGCAAGGATTAGTAGATATTGTGGATGCTTTAGGCGGGATAAAAGTTAAAAGTCCCTTGACCTTTGACTATATGGAGCACTACTTTACTAAAGGCGAAACCCGTCTATTAAGTGGAAATGAGGCCTTAGCTTTTTCACGAATGCGAAAAGTCGATCCACAAGGTGATTTTGGAAGACAAGAAAGAGAAAAACTAGTTATTAAAGCGATCTTGGATAAGGTATTAAGTTTAGAAAGTGTGGTTAACTATCAATCTATTTTGTCTACGTTAGAAGAAAATGTGAAAACCAATTTATCCTATAAAGATATGAAAGCTATGCTGTCATCTTATAGCAAGTCCCTTGATAATTTTGAACAAGATAATTTGTTGGGTGAAGAATTATGGTTGAATGATATTTACTACCTATACGTTCCACCAGAAAATCGCTTGGAGCTTTCCAACAAATTACGTCAAGAATTAGAAATTGATGAAATTGAACTAGAAGATTTAAATTTATCGGATTATGATGAATCCTATATGGATGACTGGTACGAGGAATATGATGATAACGATGTAGAAGAAGATACTTATGAAGATGATTTATATTAGTCAGTGAGAGGAAGAGTGGGGAATATATGGAAGAAAACAGAAGAAGACGTCCACGAAAAAAGAGAACAGGATTAAAGATATTTTTAATGATTTTATTAGTCGGTTTGGTAGGTGTTTTTATTTACGTATGGAATATCTATAGTCACGTGGACCAAGCAACTGAAAAAGTTTATGAGTCAGTAGAAGTAGACCCGATTCGTGGGAACGCGATTGTTTTGGATAATGAAGAACCGATATCCATATTGCTACTAGGTGTAGATACAGGTGACTTGGGTCGAGTAGAGCAAGGACGATCCGATTCGATTATGGTTGCGACCATTAATCCATCTACGAAGAAAAGTGTATTAATGAGTATCCCTCGTGATACATATACAGAAATAATTGGTCATGGAACGATGGATAAAATTAATCATGCCTATGCGTTTGGTGGAACGTCTATGGCCATCAACAGCGTTCAGAACTTATTGGATATTCCGATTGATTATTATGTAACGGTCAATATGGCAGGAATTAAAGAGATCGTCGACGCGGTGGGTGGAGTTAATGTAGTAAGTCCCTTAACCTTTAGTACAGAAGGCTATCAATTTACTGCTGGTGAAACGACTCATATGGACGGAGAAATGGCACTAGCGTTTGCACGGATGCGTTATGATGATCCAGAAGGAGATACCGGACGTCAAGAAAGACAACGGTTGATTATCGAAGGAGTCATTGACGAAGCGATTAGTCCAAAAACGCTATTGAATTATCAAAAAATTCTAAGCTCTTTATCTAATAATGTACAGACCAATTTCCAAATGTCTGATTATATGGAATTACAAAGCAATCGATACTTGTCCGCTGCTGGTAATATTGTATCCGAACAAATTGGTGGATCGGGTTATACATTAGATGATGGAATCTGGTACCATTTCATACCGGATGAAGAATTAGCAAGAGTACAAGCATTGTTACACGAAGAGTTAGAACTAGACTAAAAATAATGAGGAGTTGTTATTGTGGCAGTTTTAGTAACAGGTGGAGCAGGGTATATCGGCAGTCATACCGTTGTGGAGTTATTGAATGAGGGCTTTGAAGTGGTTATCGTTGATAACTATTCAAACAGTAAGCCTGAAGTTTTGAATCGTATCAAAACGATTACGGGAAAAGAGGTTACTTTTTATGAAGCAGACTTACTAGATAAAGAAGCTTTAAAAGAGATTTTCGAAAAAGAAGAAATTGATTCGGTGATTCATTTTGCAGGATATAAAGCAGTTGGAGAATCAGTTGCGAAGCCGATTGAATATTATCATAATAATATAACCGGTACTTTGATGTTGTGTGAAGTAATGCGAGATCATAATGTGAAGAACATTGTGTTTAGTTCTTCCGCAACAGTATACGGGATGAATAACCCATCACCTTTGACTGAAAACATGCCTACAAGCGCGACAAACCCGTACGGCTATACAAAGGTCATGATTGAACAAATCTTGCGTGATGTGAACGTATCTGACTCTGACTGGAATGTCGCTTTGCTACGTTACTTCAATCCAATCGGTGCACATGAATCCGGATTAATTGGGGAAGACCCAACCGGAATACCAAATAATATTATGCCATTTATTACTCAAGTAGCTGTTGGTAAACAAAAAGAATTAAAAGTGTTTGGAAATGATTACGATACTCCAGATGGTACAGGTGTCCGTGATTACATCCATGTAGTTGATTTAGCGAAAGGTCATATTAAAGCGTTAGAAAGTTTTGCGGACCATAAAGGAGTTTCTACTTATAATCTAGGTACAGGAATTGGCTATAGCGTGCTCGATTTAGTTAATAATTTCCAATCTGCGAATGATGTTGAGATTCCTCACGTAGTAGTAGATCGTCGCCCAGGAGATGTGGGAACATGTTATTCAGATGCGAGTCTAGCCAAAGAAGTCTTACACTGGACTGCTGAGAAGAACTTAGAAGATATGTGCCGTGATTCTTGGAAGTGGCAAAAGAATAATCCACAAGGGTATAGTACAGAAAAATAATGATTTATGTGAGTAGCTATAAACCTTTTGAAGGGGCGTAGCTGCTTTTTTATTTGTGCGCATCGAGCAGATGATTTACTCCTACTCACTTGAACCATTTAAACTATTTTCCGACTCCCATTTTGATTTATGAAGATATTTGCTATAATAAGACTAAATGTGTTGGAAGGAAGGGTTCATATGCAAAAAATCAGAAAAGCCGTTATTCCTGCGGCAGGTTTAGGTACTCGTTTTTTACCAGCAACAAAGGCAATGGCAAAGGAAATGATGCCCGTTGTAGATACTCCAAGTATTCAATTTGTGGTAGAGGAAGCCATCGCTAGTGGAATTGAAGATATTTTGATTATTACTGGAAAAGGAAAGAATGCTATCGAGGATCATTTTGATGCAAATATTTCTTTGGAAAATAATCTTCGAGAAAAAGGGAAGGACAAGCTACTAGAAAAAGCTCAATCAACTACCATTCCTTCTATTCATTATGTACGCCAAGCTTATCCGCGTGGATTAGGAGATGCAATTCTACAAGCACAAACATTTGTGGGCGATGAACCATTCGCAGTTCTTTTGGGTGATGACATTATGCCAAGTAAAACACCGTTAACGAAAAGTTTAATGGATGTTTATGAAAAACATGGAATGGGTGCCGTCGCAACGATTCGAATTCCAAAAGAAAAATCAAGTAAGTATGGTGTGATTGATATTGAAGAAAATTTGGAAGAGGATGTGCATTCTATCCGTCACTTAGTTGAAAAGCCAAGTCCGGAAGATGCGCCAAGTAATTTAGGGATTGTCGGTCGTTATGTACTACCTCCAGAAATTTTTGATATTTTGCGTAACCAAGAACCTGATGCTGGGGATGAAGTTCAATTAACGGATGCTTTAGAAATATTAAATCAGACTTCACCGATGGTTGCTTATGAATATGATGGGATCCGCTATGATGTAGGCGAAAAATATGGCATGCTCGTTGCCAATATTGAAGTAGGACTGCAACATGAAGAGACTTCTGAAAAAATGCGGGAGCATTTAAAACAATTAGCAAAAGATTTGAAAAAAGCGTAATAATCTAATTTAGAATAGTCTGAAAATCTATTAAATAGTCAGGAAGAGAGATGCAAAGTGAATATAACAGTAGTAGGAACAGGATATGTTGGCTTATCAAATGCGATTCTTTTATCCCAAAATCATAAAGTGATGGCTTTAGAAATCGTAGAAGAAAAAGTTTCTCTGATTAATAAAGGTCGTTCACCAATTGCCGATAAAGAAATCGAAGAATATTTGACAGCTGGGAATTTAAATTTGGAAGCAACTACTGAAAAAGAAAAAGCGTATCAATATGCTGATTTTGTAGTGATTGCGACACCAACAAATTATGATGACAAGAAAAACTTCTTTGATACATCTAGTGTAGAATCAGTTATTGAAGATGTTCTTGCCTATCGTCCGAGTGCTACGATGATTATTAAATCAACTGTACCGGTAGGTTTCACAGACGAAATTCGTAAAAAACACAATACAGAGAATATTTTATTTTCACCAGAGTTTTTGCGTGAAGGAAAAGCTTTGTATGATAATTTATATCCATCTCGGGTCATTGTGGGTGGTAAGTCAGAACGTGCAGTGAAATTCGCTGAATTATTAGTAGAGGGTGCTTTGAAAGAAGATATTGAAGTGCTATTCATGGATTCTACAGAAGCGGAAGCAGTGAAGCTATTTGCGAATACATACTTAGCTCTGCGTGTTGCTTACATCAATGAATTAGACACGTATGCAGAAGTAAGAGGTTTAGATACTAAATCCATTATTGAAGGAGTAGGTCTAGATCCACGGATTGGGATGCACTACAATAATCCTTCTTTTGGATATGGTGGCTATTGCTTACCAAAAGACACCAAACAACTTCTAGCAAACTATGAAGACGTTCCAAATAATTTAATCCAAGCAGTTGTGGATTCAAACCACACCCGTAAGGATCATATTGCGAATATGGTATTAAAGAAGAATCCTAAAGTGGTTGGTGTATACCGATTGACGATGAAATCTGATTCGGACAACTTCCGTTCTTCTTCGATTCAAGGGATTATGAAACGGATCAAAGCAAAAGGGGTAGAAGTAGTCGTATTCGAACCTGTATTGGAAGAAGATACGTTCTATAATTCTCGTGTCATTCGTGATTTAGAAGAATTTAAGCAACTTTCTGATGTCATCGTGTCTAACCGTAATTCTAGCGACTTAGCTGATGTTGTGGATAAAGTGTATACGCGTGATTTGTTTCATGATAATTGATTTACAATGGCTACTCATGTTGATGAGTAGCTTTTTTTGTTATAATAATAAAATATATAGAATTAAGTTATGTTAAAGAAGAGCCTCTAAACGGTTAAAAAAATAGCTTTGGTATAGTATAATCATTAGTAGCATTTAAAAATGAGAAATGATAGAGGGAACTTATGAATAAAATAAAAATACTTCACTACATTCCAGGGTTTCATACTGGTGGAATTGAATCTGTATTTTTGAGTTGGTATAAAAATATAAATAAAGAAGAAGTAAATTTTGAATTACTCGTAAGAAGCTTTGATTCAGAATCGCCTATGTTGAAAGAATATTTGGAAATGGGGGGTGTTCTCCATACTCTACAGACTCCTTCTTTAAATCCAAAAACAATGTTAACTTTTCGAAAACAAGTCCAGACTTTTTTTAAAGAACATCATACTTACGATTTTCTACATGTTCATGTAGCAGATGATCCATTCGTAATTCCTGCTGCTCAAAAGATAGGAATCAAGAACATTGGAATTCATGCGCATACAACTGGTTATAACGAAAGTTACAAGAGCCAAGATTTAAAAGGAATGATCCGAAAAAGTAATATCAAGAGAGCAAAATACTATTTTGCATGTTCTCAAGAAGCTGCTGATTGGATGTTTCCCATTGAAATACGAAAGAAAAAACAAGTCCATATTATCCATAATGGTATTGATGCAAAGAGCTATGAATTTAATGAAGAAACAAGAGGTCAATATCGAAAACAGTTAAACCTAAAGAATCAGTTTACGCTGATTCATGTAGGAAGATTTTCAGAAGTGAAAAACCATCCCTTTATGTTGGAAATTTTTCAAAAGGTAAAGGTAAAGCATCCAAATAGCAAAATGATTTTTATTGGAAATGGACCTCTTTTCGAAACGATTGAACATAAAATCGAAGAATTAAGATTGAAGGATGATATTTTACTTTTAGGGGCTCGTGGAGATGTAGCAAAAATAGTACAAGCAGCCGATGTATTTCTATTACCTTCTCAATTTGAAGGGTTAGGTATTGCTGCAATTGAGGCACAAGCTGCCTGCTTACCAACCTTTGTTTCTGATCGAGTTCCACAAGACGTTGCTATTACTGATTTAGTACACTTTTTATCATTGGAAATACCAGTAGAAGAATGGGCTGATCAAATTTTGGAACATATTCATGATGAAAAACGTAAGAGTACCTACGAACAAATAAAAGAAGCGCATTACGATATTCAACAAACTACGCAAGATTTAATATTAGAATATAAAAATATGATTGATAAGGAATAGAAAAAGGGGTAAAACATTGAGTATACAAGTCTTAGTAGCAACGATGCACCAAAAGGATACGGATCTAATCAACACGATGAATATTCAATCAGATGCCATTGTAATTAACCAAACGGAGCAGCATGACTTTGAAGAAGTTCATTATGGAAATCATATGGCTCTTTTTTATTCATTCAAGGAAAGAGGGGTTGGGTTGAGTAGAAATAATGCTCTAATGCGTGCAACTGCGGATTATGCTTTATTAGCAGATGATGATATGGTCTACCGAAACAATTATCCTCAGATGGTGGAAGAGCAATTTGCAAAGTATCCAGATGCTGACTTGATTATTTTTAACTTAGAAGAAGATATTCCAACTCGTTATATCATCAAAGAACCCTTTAAAGTATCAAAGCGAAATTATATGCGATTTGGAGCAGCACGGATTGCGTTTCGGCCTGAAAGTGTTAAAAAGAACGGGATTTTTTTCCATCTTTGCTTTGGTGGTGGGACACCACATAGCAATGGAGAAGATACTATTTTTTTACGGGACTGCTTAGAAAACGGACTCAAGATTATGGCTGTGCCCGTTACGATTGCCAAATTAACCGAAGAACGAGAATCCACTTGGTTTCAAGGATTCACTGAAAAATATTATCGAGACCGAGGAGCACTGTTTAAGGTGCTATCACCGAGTCTATATCCATTGTTGATTCTTCAATTCGTAATCCGGAAGTATAAAAAAAACGAAAAGATGCCTTCTCGAACTCAACAAATAAAGTACATGTTGGCGGGCGCAAAAGAAATGTAAGGGAATGTTAGAGGTGAAAAATGAAAAGGTTAATTTTTTTAATGATTTTGTCTGTCTTTTTAGGAACTCAAATTCTAGCTATCCAAATAGGATTTAAGCTTTCTTTATATAGAATACTATTTTTAGTAATTGCATATGGATTTTTACTGATGGTGATTAATAACGATCAACGCCTGCGTTTTTATCCTCGAAAAGTTTCCAGTTCTTATACAATGTTTTATGGGTTTTGGTTAGTTTATTCCTTGTTTTCTATTATTTGGGCAGAAAATCTGGCAGGTTGGGCGAAAGCTAATGTCTTTATTGGAGTTGGAGTCCTCTCTATTTTCTTTATTCAATTGTTTGTAAAAGAAAAAAAAGACCTGCTCACTCTTTTCAGAAGTATTGGACTAGGAATTAGTATCCATCTTGTATTAGGTTTTTCTGAACTTCTTACAGGAAAATATCTGTGGGCAAGTGAACATTTTATTAATAAATATCGTCCAGAATCTCAAAACTTTTTGACACGGATACCCATCTCTATTTATCCCAATCAAAATGACTATGCAACTGCCTTACTAATGGGATTCTTCTTTCTATTCATTCTTTTTCGGAATGGCAAGAATGTTTTTGTGAAAATAGGTCATGCTGGGTTAATGATCAGTACTCTTTTTTTAATATATCAAACGGAATCCCGGGGTAATTTAGCAGCTGTGGGAATTGGCTTAACTACGATGGCCCTTGTCTATTTCTCCGAAGTCATTACGAAAAAAATGGTAATAACTGCAACTGGGGGAGCTATTAGCCTTGGAACGGTTGCTATTATTTTCAGTTCTACCATACGTGGGAAAATTTTGGAAATCGTTTCTCTTTTCTTAAGTAGTACGGAGTATGTTGATTATTCCAATCAAAACCGAGTAAACTTGATCAAAAATGGATTTAGCTTTTTGAGAGAAAGTTATGGATTTGGAATTGGTGCGGGGAATGTGGAGTATTGGATGAAAACTTATCCCCGATTTATTACGGGGGAATCAGCAACATGCACAACTGGTGGATGGAAATACTAACCGGTTATGGAATCTTTATATTTTTATTTTACGTGATTGTTTATGCAGGCATGATGATAAAGGGATATCACTATTATAAAACGAGTACGGATGGCTTTATTCGAAAAACATCACTTTGTATCATCGGATATTTAGCTGCATTTACTCTTTCCTCCATTTCATCTGCAACCAACATCATTAATGAATGGCAGTGGGTTGTTTTTGGTGTTATTATTGCTTTCTATGCATACTGTGAACGATCCGCATTAAAAAAGGAACAACAACCAATGCGAACACTACTTTCCCAAAATAAAACAATACATCAATCAACAGGAGGAAGTCATGGATAGTCATACATTATTAAGTGAATTTAAACGATTTATGAAACAAGAAAAAGGGAAATTACTTGCTCTTTCTATTACTTTCGCGATTCTCATATTCTTGGTTCAATTAATCCCTTTTGGAAAACATTATATTGCTGAAAATTTTACGGACAAAGATAAAAATAAAACAGAAACGTCCATTGAGAATCCAGCTATTTTTGAAGTATATATCGAATATGAAACCGGTAGTGTCTTTACAAATACATTGCTATTAGAAGAAGCTATGAAAACTGATAGCCATATTCTAGCTGCCGAAAAGGAAACGGGTATCGAAATTAGTGATTTATTAGATAAAGAAGATGAAACAGGTTACGTAAAAACTGCTCGAGATCGCGGAACATTGGGAGCTTCCCGAAATGAAGCCTCCAACATCTGGGTGGTCAGTGCAAAAGTAGGTACCGAACAAGAAAATCTAGAAGTAATTAATTATTTTTATAATTTATATCAAGAACAGGCAATTGATTTATTAGAAAATAAGCCATATTATATTTTATCTGAACCACGTGTACTTTCTGATGATGAGTTAAAGTCACCTGAAACACCTGTAGAACAAGATATGACAGGTGTGTTAAGTATCAAAAATCTCGTTCTCTACGCAGTAATTGCCGTTTTAGGAGGAACTGTACTTTCTACTATTCTTTTACTATTTATCCCTTTTACTAAAAAGAAAATTCAATATGCTTTCAACTATAGTTGGAATGAAGATGATACGTTCATTTTATTACTACATTTAGAGAAAAACGAACTAGAAAAAGTAGTGATGGTTCCTGCTACTGCTTCAAAACTATTCTTAATTCAAGAAGCAGCATCCCTAGATCAGTTGACTGATTTGCAAAATAAAGCAACTCAACTTCAAATTGAAGAAAGTATTGTCAATCTAGATACCACTACTACTGTAGAAGAAGTTATCATTTTAATTCAACCAAATATTACTGATAAAGCTTGGTACAATCAACAAAGAGAACTTTTAAAAATTTATCAGGCACCACTTAAGATTATTCAATTGAATGATTAAGTGCTAGAAAGGGAACTTCATGCAAAACAATCTTATTTCCGTGATTACACCGGTATATAATGCAGCAGCTTTTATTGAACGAACGGTTGAGTCCGTTCTCAATCAAACTTATAAAAATATCGAACATATTTTAGTAGATGATTGTTCAACAGATAAAAGTGAAGAGATTTTACGAGAATGGATGAAAAAAGATTCGCGTATTAAATACATTCGTTTAAAAGAAAATAGTGGTGCTGCAGTTGCTCGTAATACAGGGTTAGAACATGCCAAAGGTCAGTACATTGCTTTTATTGATAGTGATGATATTTGGAAACCTGAAAAGTTAGAAAAACAGCTTCAATTTATGCAAGATCATCAGTATGCTTTTACGTATACTAAATTTGAGATGATTTCTGAAGAAGGTGAAGTGGTACATACATCAGCCGAACTTCCAGATAAACTCAACTACACAGGACTGTTAAAAAATACAGCAATTGCTTGTTCAACCGTCATCATTGATCGAAAAATAGTTGGAGATTTCCGTATGCCATTAGTTCGTAAAGGACAAGATACTGCTACATGGTTACAAATTTTACGAAAACTTGATTTCGCTTATGGCTTGAATGAAGTGCTAGGACAATATCGACAAGTAAAAGGATCCATTTCTAGTGATCGTGTGGGAGCTTTAAAGCGTACGTGGAACACATACTATCGATTGGAAAAACTACCCTTGCCAAAAGCACTTTATTATTTTACCTTTTATACCTTTAACGCAATTAGACGCAGACTATAATGTTATTTAAAAGTTTGGAGAGAATCATCATTGAAATATAAAACAAAAAAAATATCTATTATTATCCCTGTGTATAATGCTCAGGAATATTTATCCAAAAATATAGAATCCATTCTCCAGCAAAGTCATCAAAATCTAGAATTGATTCTAGTGGATGACGGATCAAAAGATGACTCTGCTTCTCTAATGAGATATTATGGAGAAAGAGATTCACGAATCAAAAATCTTTTTCAAGAAAATAGTGGTGCTCCCACAGCTCGTAATTATGGGTTGTCTATTGCTTCAGGTGATTATATTCAATTTATTGATAGTGATGACTATTTGGCAGAAGATGCTCTTCTCAGTATGTTAACGACAGCTGAAGACACGGGCGCTGATATTGTAATGGGTTCTTATGATACGGTTGATGATGCAGGAGTATTCCTTAAAAAGATTTCTCTTCCAATTGAAGCTGGTTTATACAATAGAAAAGAAACACAACAAATCTTTTCCTTAATTCCACCAATGCCAGGCAATAAAATGGTTCGTGCAAGTGTACTGAGAGAAAATAATTTAGAGTTTGCGCCTTTTTTAAAGCAAGCACAAGACTTGAATTTTTATTTAAAGGTTTTACTTTTTGCAGACAAAATTGCTGTATTGGACGAAGTGGTTTATCATTATCGTGTGAGAAGTGGCAGTATTAGTCATACATATTCATTAGTAATTTTAGAGACGATTAAAAGCATTGAGGATGCCGAACAATTTTATGCTGAAAATGGAGTAGAAAATGAAGAATTATTTACAAACATCAAATTCTTTCACTATACCTTCCAGCTTCAAAAAGTTCCTCAAATTGAAAATAAGTTAGATCGTCGAAAAGCTCTAAAAACTTTCCAAGTTGAATTTGCAAAATTAAGAAGAGAAAACTTAATAAAGGATTTCCAAGGAAAAAAATACTTTATCAATCATGCCAAATTAATGTTTGGAAATTTATTTATTAGTAATACATATGGGAATTATCAACGGAAAAAAGCCAAAAAAATAAAATTAGTTAATCATTTCTTCAAAAAAGAATGGAGGAAGCTACATGAAAGGAATCATATTAGCTGGAGGAAGCGGAACTCGCTTGTATCCCTTAACGAAAGCTGTTTCCAAACAACTGATGCCGATTTATGACAAACCAATGATTTATTATCCCTTATCGATCTTGATGTTAGCGGGAATCAATGAAGTTTTAGTGATTTCTACGCCGGAAGATACGCCTCGTTTTGAACAACTTCTTGGGGATGGGACTGATTTAGGAATTACTCTTTCCTATGCGGTTCAAGAACAACCAGCAGGATTGGCGCAAGCTTTCTTGATAGGGGAAGAGTTCATTGGAGATGATTCGGTTTGTTTGATTTTAGGTGATAATATCTTTTATGGCAGTGGCTTATCCAACATGATGCAGCGGGCTGCATCTAAAGAGCAAGGGGCTACCATATTTGGGTACCATGTGCATGATCCGGAACGATTTGGGGTTGTTGAATTTGATCGAGATATGAAAGCCATCTCGATTGAAGAAAAACCAGAAACTCCGAAAAGTCATTATGCTGTAACGGGTTTGTATTTCTACGACAACGATGTAGTAGAAATTGCAAAATCCATTCAACCTTCCGAACGCGGAGAGTTGGAGATTACTGATATCAATAAAGCCTATTTAGAAAAAGGACTCCTTGATGTGGAAATCATGGGTCGTGGTTATGCGTGGTTGGATACGGGAACGCATGAATCGTTATTGGAAGCCGGAACGTTTATCGAAACCATCGAGAAACGCCAGAATTTTAAAGTAGCCTGTTTAGAAGAAATTTCCTATCGAATGGGATACATTTCCGAGAACAGTTGGTTGCGTTAGCACAACCGTTGAAGAAAAATGCCTATGGGCAATATTTATTGAATTTAGCTGAAATGGAACGATGAAAGGACCAGTGGTATGAACGTATTAACGACAACGTTACAAGATGTAAAAATGATTGAAACCGATGTGTTTGGAGATCACCGTGGTTTCTTCACGGAAAATTATACAAAAGAAAAGTTTTTTGAAGCTGGAATCGAAGTGGACTTCATTCAAGATAATCATTCTTTATCTGTGGAACCGGGTGTATTACGAGGATTACATTTTCAAACTCCTGGTAAATCTCAAACGAAAATGATCCGCGTAACCACGGGTGTGATTTATGATGTGTTAGTCGATATTCGAGTAGGTTCTCCTACGTATGGCAAGTGGGAAGGGTATATCTTGAGTGAGTATAATCACCGTCAACTCTTGATTCCAAAGGGGTTCGCCCATGGATTTGTAACCTTAACTCCCAACTGCAACGTGGAATATAAAGTAGACGAATATTTTTCCAAGGAGCATGATGGTGGAATTGCCTTTGACGATCCAGCTATTGGAATTGTTTGGCCGATGCCGATCGATCAACTCATTTTATCTGAGAAAGACCAAAATCATCCAACCTTAGAAGCGTTTGATAATCCATTCGTTTGGGAGGAGAAATAATTCATGAATATACTAGTAACTGGTGGCGCAGGATTTATCGGAAGTAATTTTGTCCACTATATGCTGGAAAAACATCCAGAAGATCACATTGTAAACTTAGATTTGTTAACTTATGCAGGTAACTTACCGAATCTAGCCGATATTATGGAAAATCCGAATCATACCTTTGTGCAAGGAGATATTCAGAATGCGGAATTAGTCCGGTATCTCGTTCAAACCCATGAGATTACGCACATCATTAACTTTGCGGCTGAGTCTCACGTGGACCGCAGTATTTTAAATCCACAAGTGTTTGTGGAAACCAACGTACTGGGAACGTTGAACCTATTGAACATTGCCAAAGACTTGGAGCTAGAAAAATTCTTGCAAGTATCTACCGATGAAGTGTACGGATCCCTTGGAGCAGAAGGGTATTTCACGGAAGAAACGAATCTTTCTCCAAATAGTCCCTACTCCGCAAGTAAGACGAGTGCGGATTTGTTGGTTCATTCGTATTACGAAACGTTTGGAATGAACGTAAACATTACGCGTTGTTCGAATAACTATGGACCGTACCACTTCCCAGAAAAGTTAATTCCACTGACGATTACCAACGCGATGGATGGGAAGAAACTACCGATTTATGGAGATGGCATGAATGTCCGTGATTGGTTGCATGTGAAAGATCATTGCCAAGCGATTGATTTGGTTCTTCGAAAAGGCAAAAAGGGCGACGTGTATAATGTCGGCGGTCATAATGAACGCACGAATAATGAAATTGTAGACCTGATTGTGGACTACATGGGCGTTTCGCGTGATTTGATTGAGTATGTAGAAGATCGTCTGGGACATGATCATCGCTATGCGATTGATCCAACGAAACTGGAAACAGAATTAGGTTGGAAACCAGAGTATACATTTGATACCGGGATTATAGAAACGATTGACTGGTACCTAGAAAATGAAGACTGGTGGCGTCCACTGAAAGAGCGCGCTCAACTATAAGAGTGCCAAAGAAAGGAACGGATGTATGTCTATTTTAATAACCGGAGCAAGCGGCCAACTGGGTCAGGAGCTTTCCCATTTATTAACCGGAAAAAACATTCCGTTTACCGGAATGGATTCGGACCAGCTCGATATTACCAACTCACAAGCGGTGCAGTCCTATTTTGATACAGAATCGCCTTCCTTTGTCTTTCATTGTGCCGCCTACACAGCAGTAGACGCGGCAGAAGAAGAGGGCAAGGACCTCAACTGGCAGGTCAATGTAGAAGGGACTCGAACGATTGCGGAAGCTTCTGAACGAGTAGGGGCCACGCTTGTTTATATTAGTACCGATTATGTATTTGATGGAACTTCTTTGGAGGAATATCCAGTGGATGCGCCTGTGAACCCGCAAAATGAATACGGGCGAGCGAAATTAGCTGGAGAACAAATCGTTCAAGAGCTTTGTTCTTCCTATTATATTGTGCGAACGTCTTGGGTCTTTGGTGAGTATGGAAAAAACTTTGTGTATACGATGTTGAAGTTAGCTGAAACCAGAGACCAGTTAACGGTTGTGGGAGATCAATTTGGTCGTCCCACCTGGACCAAAACACTAGCGGACTTCTTGCTTCATTTGATGCAAACGAAACCCGCTTATGGGATTTATCATTTGTCTAATGAAGGTAGCTGTTCGTGGTATGAATTTGCGTCCGCTATTTTGTCTGATAAATCTGTAGAGGTACAATCTATTCCCTCTGAGGAGTATCCACAAAAAGCATACCGTCCGAGACATTCGGTGATGAATCTAAGTAAAGCCAAAGCTACCCAATTTAACATACCAACCTGGGAAGAGGCACTACAAATATTTTTAAAATCAATTTAAAAAGGAAGAGATTAATTGGAAATCGGGATTGTCATACTTAATTATTTGAACTGGACTGACACATTCGAATGTATCGAGAGTTTGGAACAACAGACCAATCAAAACTTTCAAATTGTTGTAGTGGACAATGCCTCCAACAATGAATCTTTTGTGGAGCTTTCCAAACGATACAAAGATGTGGACCAAGTTCATTTACTACGAAATGAAGAAAATCTAGGTTTTGCTAAAGGAAATAATACAGGGATTTTATACTGTAAAAATATTTTAAAATTAAAAAATGTATTAGTGATCAATAATGATGTTATTTTTACAGATCCAGACTACATTGATTTTTTGGTCCATTATGATATTGAAGATTCAATAGGTGTTATTGGTACAAAAATTATTGGAGCAGATGGACAAAATCAAAATCCAAACTATTTTAATCCTAGTGTTAAAGCTGTTTTCCGTGAGTATAGTATTCCTTTATTACGAAAGTATCATCTTTCAGGAATACTAGATATGGGTAGAATGGTAAAAAAAGTAGTTAAGAAACCGAGGCCTACTTCAAATGTATCAAGAGGTCAGGAGTCTAGTAAACCGTATGTTCTTCATGGATCTGTTATTTTTCTAACAGAACATTATTTGAGTAAAATGAATGGATTATATCCAGAAACTTTCTTATATTATGAAGAAGAGATATTAGGTTTGGTTTGTAAAAAGTTAAACCTTAAAATGATCTATACAGATTTGAAGGAGATCTATCATAAAGAGGATCAATCTTCTCAAATGAGTTTCCAAAATCTAGAAGGCGTGAAATATAAGTTTGCTCGTGAGAGTGTCCGTACGGGTTTAAAAGTTAGTCGGATGTCGGCGAAAGAAATAACTACAAAAACTAATTCTTATCCTTATAAGTTTTTCTTGGAGAAAAAAGGAAAGACTACAAAGTACACCTTTCACTCGTAAAGTTTGAAAGGTTTTTTCTTTAATAATAATTTAATGAAAGAAACCAAATAAAAATGGTAGAATACTTCTATTAAGCTTTTTACTTATGTATATAAATGAGGTGTAATCCAATTGTCTTCCAATGAATTTCGTACGGGAATGTTTTTTAGTGCGATGGGTAAATATTCCAATGTCATTATTCAACTGGCTGTAAACGCAGTGCTTTCTCGTATTTTGACTCCTGCTGATTATGGAGTAGTATCGATTGTTCAAATTTTTATCGAATTTTTTAATTTACTTGCTGATATGGGATTTGGACCAGCAATTATTCAAAATAAAAAATTAAGTGATACCGATGTCCAAATTATTTTTAAATTTTCAATTATGTTTGCTACAGCACTCTCAGTTATTTTTATGTTTTTAGGTTATCCTGTTAGTATTTTTTATGATAATCCAGTGTATGTACCGATCTTCTTTATTCTTGGGATTTCCGTTTTCTTCTTTGCGATGTTAGTCGTACCAAAAGCTGTTATCCAAAAAAGGAAAGATTTTAAAACAGTTAATACGATTTTAATTTTTACAGGAATTATTAAAGGGATTGTCTCTATTATTCTTGCGTTGATGGGGCTAAAATATTATGCGATTATTTTAGGGAGTTTAGTTCAAGCAATGATGAACTTCACTTTTTATTATAGTAAAACCAGAATATCTCCAAAAGTTAAATTTTCAATGGAGCCGATTAAAAAAATCTGGGCCTTTTCAAGGAATCAATTTTCGTTTAATTTTATTAACTACTTTTCTCGTAATTTTGATAGTATTTTAATTGGGCGAGTTTTTACAGAGGGAGCCCTTGGTTACTATAATAAATCGTATCAATTATCCTTATATCCAAATCAGATTCTTGCTGGGATTATTACACCTGTAATTCAACCAATTATGTCAGAGTACGAACAACAAATTGATGTTATAAAAGATACTTATTTAAAAATTACGCGAATTTTAGCGAATATAGGTGTTCCACTTTCTGTATTTTGTTATTTTGCTGGACGAGAAATTATTCTCTTTATTTTTGGTGGTCAATGGGAAGCAAGTGTTCCTGCGTTTCAATTTTTAGCCGTATCGATTTGGCTACAAATGATAGCCAGTTCTACAGGAGCTTTCTACCAGTCAACAAATCGTACTGATTTATTACTATTTTCAGGAATACAATCAATGATTTTGAATGTTGCTGCAATTGCATACGGAGTATATTTAGGAAGTATAGAAACGGTTGCTATTATGGTGGTTCTTTCATTCACTACTAATTTTCTAGTTAATAACTACTTATTAATGTATAAAATATTTGGATCTACCTTTAAAGAATTATTCAAAGAGCTAACAAAACCGTTTATTACTGGATCTCTTCAACTAATAGTTTTTTTGTTATTACCAGAGCTACCTTTTAATATTTTTTATAGTTTAATGTTGAAGGGACTTATTTTTGTCTTGATTTTTGTAATTGGTTTAATCGTAACAGGTCAAATGAAAGAGATGTTGAGGGTAATCAAAAAATAATAGAGTAAGAAAAAGGCTTAGAATAAACATTCTAAGCCTCTTTTTTTACGAGTGAAAATAATGGATTCTGTATCATTCATTTTTTCAAAAAGATAAACGACACTCAATTGTGACAGAAATCAAACATCGTATTTAATTAGTCTAAAGAATATATTTCTATGTTAAACTATTGTAGTGATTATATGAATAATTAGTGGAGGTACATGCTTAATATGAAAATGAAAAAAATGGCAGCTCTTTTAAGTGCTGTTATGCTCGGTGTAAACGTTGCGTTGCCAATTCCTGTTGCTCTTGCTTCTGAAGTAGATACAGTTTTGAGTGAACAACTCATTGAAAATACGGAGGATTTATCTTATGAATCCATTCAATATGATGGAACCGTACAAACTATTTCTTTAGCAGAAAATCTAGAACTTCAACTTTTAAATTGGAAAGATGAATTAAAAGAAGTCATCGTTGCGACTGTAACTAGCAAAAATGCTGAAGGTACTCTTTCAACAAAAGAAATCGAGTTAAAAATTCAAGATAAAGAAGTCGTTGAATATAAAATAGATGGAGATCAAACGATACATTTAGCCATTGAAGAAGCAGTAACTTTTGAAACTAAAACAAATACTCCTGAATTCACAGTGGAAGAATTTGTATCTATAGAACAAAATGAAAATGATACTTCAAAAGAACAAGCAGTTATCCTAGATGATCAAGGAATTATTCTTAAACGAGAAGAACGTTACCAATTTATAAAAATTGTAGAAAATGAACGAGCTATTATTACAGAAGAAGAATATATCTCTATAAATAATACTGAAGAAGAAACAGAAGAAATTATTGAAGAAGTCGAAGATGAGATTGAAGAACCAAATGAAGATCAAGAAATTGATGTTGAAAAAGAAGAGGCAGATCCTGAGAAAACAGAAACTTCTGTCATTGAAGAAGATAAAGTAGATACAGAAGTTCAAGAAGAAACAACAATAAATAGCAGTATGGCAATATTAGAAAGTGCCAGAGCAATTCCCAATGCTCCTAATGTTGTTTACTCCACTCATATTGAAAAGTACGGATGGTCGCTTGACGCCGAAAATGGAGAATATTCAGGAACACAAGGGGAAGCTAAACGATTAGAATCTATAAAGATCCAAATAAAAGGAATCAAAAATTTAGGTATAGCTTATTCAACTCATATTGAGAAAAAAGGTTGGACTAATTTTGTAGCAGACGGACAGATGAGTGGAACCGTTGGAGAAGCGAAACGACTGGAAGCTGTCAAAGTTCAATTAACGGGTACCCAAGCAAAAAATTATGATGTCTATTATCGTGTACATGCACAAAGTTATGGTTGGTTAGGTTGGACCAAAAATGGTGAACCTTCTGGAACAGAAGGTCATGCGAAACGTTTAGAAGCAATTGAAATTATGATTGTAGAAAAAGGAAGTAATGCTCCTGGTAGTACAACAAATAGCTTCGTAAAAGGTGACGCTGCTAAACCAAGTACACCTGCAAAAGACTTGGAGCTTTCGTACAGTTCTTTTGTAAATGGATTGGGTTGGCAAAAACCTGTTACAAATGGTGCGTTTACTGGAACAGAAGGAGTTAAGAAAAGCTTAGAAGCTATTCGAATTGGTATTGAGAATGTTTCCGGCTTAAATGTTCGTTATTCATCTCATATGCAAGGTTATGGATGGATGGATTGGGTAAATGGTGCCGGAATAAGTGGTCTTCCTAGCCAGAACAAACGACTAGAAGCAGTGAAAATAGAACTAACCGGTGTAAATGCTAAAAAATATGATATCTATTATCGTGTTCATGTAGAAAAATTCGGATGGTTAGGTTGGGCTAAAAATGGTCAATCAGCTGGTTCAGAAGGATACGGATATCATGCAGAAGCGTTAGAAGTGAAGGTCGTTGCAAAAAACTCTTCTTTTAATCGGGGAGGAGCAGCTTTTAAAATGAAAGATTCGGCATCCATCATCTATTCTACACATATTGAAAAGGTAGGTTGGTCTGCTGATTCAAAAGATGGAAAAATGAGTGGTACTCAGGAACGTTCACTACGTATGGAGGCTTTAAAAGTCTCTTTAAAAACCAATCAATACTCTGGTGGAGTTACGTACAAAACACATGTAGAAAAAAATGGATGGATGAATGAAGTATCAAATGGTGCAATTAGCGGTACTACTGGACAAGCGAAACGTGTTGAAGCTATTCAGTTGAACCTTACCGGTGAAATGGCACAACACTATGATATTTATTACCGTAGCTATGCTCAAACATACGGATGGTTAGGCTGGGCTAAAAATGGTATGTCTTCTGGAACCGAAGGAATGGGTAAACGTCTAGAAGGTTTGGAAATAAAATTGGTTGAAAAAGGTTTACCGGCTCCTGCAGTGATTGCTACAAAAGCATTCAAAAAAGCAGAACCTGCTCCGAAAAAGAAAGTAATTTTCTTGGATCCTGGTCATGGTGGTGCTGATGGAGGAACGTCTCATGGTGGATATGACGAAAAAGATATCAACCTACAGCTTTCCTTTATAGTGAAAACTGATTTAGAAAAAGCAGGATATACAGTAATTATGTCTCGAACATCTGATATTTTTATCGATCATAAAGTAGGTCGATCTGAAATGGCAAACAAATCTGGTGCCGATATTTTTATTAGTCTCCATCAAAATTCAATGCCTTTTAATTCAAATGTAAATGGAATTGAGACTTTCTATTATGAATATGATCCAAATTGGCAACCAGAAATAAATGGAGCGATGCATAATGATCCAACTCGTGTAAAAGAAAGTGGGAACTTAGCACACAGTGTTCAAAATTCATTAATTAGTGCTACGGGAGCTTATAATCGAAAAGTACAGCGAGAAACTTTTGCCGTATTAAGAGAAACAGCTATTCCTGCTATTTTAGTAGAGTTTGGCTTTATGAGTAATCCAACAGAGCTAAATAAACTAAAAACAGATAGTTATCAGAGATTGCTTTCTAAAGCACTTACGAATGGTGTAAATACATACTTTAAAAATAAGTAATCGATTATCTTCTTTATTTGAGTCTTTTTGGCTTAAATAGAGAAGTTTTTTATTTTGATACTCTAAAAGATTAAAACAATGTTACAGAATTGTGAACATTGTTTATTACGGTTCTATTACAAGTACTTGTTTTTTTCATAAATATTTCTAAAGTATATTATAATTTTCATTGTGACTATCATTTTTATAATATGAAGGAGGACACTTCACTCAATGAAAAAAAGGAAAAAAATTCTCTCGTCCATTAGCCTATTACTTATGACTACTAACTTAGTTGCCCATTCTGTTACACCTGCATTTGCAACTGAACTTCCTTCATCAAAAAACTCTCAAAAAGAAGAGTCCTTAGATAAAGATACGATTCAAGATTTTAGTGAATCAGCTGAAGTAGAGTCAACTATTCCTTCTACAGAGGAAGAAGATTTAGATATACCAGTAGTTGAAGAAGATATGGAACAACCGGTGCAGGAAGAAGATCAGGATTTTTCTAATCCTACACCAGAAGTAGATGAAGAAACAGATAATAAAGTAGAAGAAGAACTTATAGAAATACCAATTATAGAAGAAACAGATGAAGATGAAATTATAGAATCAAAAGAAACTGAAGAAGAGATAGAAGGATCAGAAGAATTATCAGAAGAAATACCTGAAAAAGTCGAACAAACTGAAGAAGTAGAAGAAATAATTCCAGAAGAATTTCAAGGTCTTGAAGAATATAACCAAAGTGAGATCTATGATTTGGCTATGCAAATAATGGAAGATGATTTACAATCTAAATCTGGTCGTTCCCTTATGATGCGAAGTTTTTCAACTGGTATGCCTCACGTAGATTCATTTTTTGAATCAATTGTTCCACTTGCTATCGAAGATAGTATTCAGTCCGGTGTTTTACCATCGATTACCATCGCTCAAGGAGCTTTAGAATCCGCATGGGGACTAAGTGGTTTAACCAAAAGTGCAAATAATTTATTTGGAATCAAAAGTTCCAATGATTGGAACGGAAAAGTACATAATATTATCACACAAGAGTATATGCCTGCTAAATATGACTCCAAAGGAAATATCATTGCTAAAGCATATTGGTATAACGTTGTTGCAGGATTTCGAATGTATAACAATTGGTTAGAAAGTGTAAATGATCATGGTAAATTCTTTACGAGTACTGAATGGAGAAAAAATAATTATAAACATGTAATTGGTGAAAAGGATTATCGTAAAGCAGCACAAGCATTGCTTGATTCAGGATATGCAACTGATCCTGGATATGCTAATAAATTAATCGCTATAATTGATAACTACGGACTTTATAAATATGATGAAGTTCCTGTTTTAACTAGTAAATACCATGTACAGAAAAAAGGTTGGTTAAGTAAAAGTGGTTCCTCTTTAACTTTAGGGAATGCTGAAGAAGGGTTACGAGTAGAAGATTTACGTCTTAACTTTCCACAGAATAATGATATAGGAATTCAATTTAGCTCACACATTCAAAAAACTGGATGGACTAGTTGGGTTGGAGAAGGAAATACTGCAGGAAATACTGGAAAAAGCTTACGAATGGAAGCTATAAAAATGAAGCTTTCTGGCGAAGCGGCTAAAAATTATGATATTTTCTACCGAGTATATTCTGATACAGTAGGTTGGTCTGGCTGGGCTAAAAATGGAAATGCAGCTGGAACAGAAGCATATGCTAGAGGAATAGAATCGATTGAAATTAAAATAGCTTGGAAAGGTGATAATCCGGTAACGGTATCTGATTCCGCATTTAAAGTTTTTACAGAACCACATGTTAATTATCGTACTCATCTTCAATATGACGGCTGGATTACAACTGTAAAAGATGGAGCACTTTCAGGAACAACTGGAAAAGGCAGACGTTTAGAGGCTTTAGAAGTTTATCTTTCCTCTACACCTTACGCAGGCTCTATTCAGTATCAAACCCACGTTCAAAAGTATGGTTGGATGGATAAAGTATCCAATGGTGCTACCAGTGGAACAAATGGAGAAGCGAAGCGAGTAGAAGCTATAAAGCTTAACTTAACAGATGTAATGGCTCAAGAATATGATATTTACTATCGTACGCACATTCAAACATACGGTTGGACAGGTTGGGCTAAAAATGGTCAACCATCCGGTTCAGAAGGACTAGGAAGACGTATGGAAGCTATGCAAATTAAATTAGTAAAAAAAGGTAAACAAGCACCAGGATCCACAGCGAATTCATTTTATAAATAATAAAGAGAAGCCGTCTCGGTTGAGATGGCTTTTTTTGGTGGATGAAATTCCTAAAGCTTAAGTTGATAAATTATAATTTTTGAGGTAAATTAACAGAAGTCTCATATATGAAAGGAATTTTTAAAATACAGTGAATAATATAATTAAAAACAAATGGATGCAATGTACATTAACGTTAATAATTGGTTTTGCAGCTTCTTTTCTAGGTGTCTTTTTATTGCAGTATTTTCATTTTCAATTAGATTTTGAAAAAACGATTGAATTTATTAGTAATCAAACACGTTTGAATTTTATGGAAGCTGGAATTGTTTTTTTAGTTTTCTTATGGAGTTATTTTTTGTCAGGGTCAAGATGGTTGTCTTCATTTATGATTATCTTATTTTCTTTTATTTTAGGAATAGCATCTCAACAAAAATTATTATATAGAGGAGAGCCTTTATATCCATCAGATGCTTATTTTTTGAAAGATTTTCGTTTTCTACTGACTATGGTTGATGCAGGAATCCTAACAGCAATGGCTACTATTCTGGTGCTTCTTACTGCAGCGATTGTTTATTTTGTTAAAAAAAGAAAGAAAGAGAAAATCAGTAAAAATTGGTTCATTGTTAGAATGGCCGGATTTGTCATTATTTCTTTTGCTCTTTTTTATGTTTATCAATTTAATCAACCAGGAAATAAAATAAAAGCTGCTTTTACAAATAGAGTAAGTTGGATATCATACAGTCAAGAAAGAAATTATACTGAAAATGGAGTAGTTTCAGGGCTAATGTATAACTTCAAAGCTCCTGCAGTTGATAAACCTGAAAATTATAGTAAGGCTACTATTCAAGCTGTGTATGAAAAATATAATCAAGAAGCTGAAAAAATCAATCAGGAACGAAATAATAGTTTAGAAGATGTCAATATCATTTATGTAATGAGTGAGACCTTTTCTGATTTACAAAAGATAGAAGGATTAACGATATCAAAAGATTCTATTCCAAAATTTAGAGAGTTGACGAAGAATAGTCTATCGGGCGAAGTTCTTTCTCAAGGATATGGTGGTGGTACAGCAAACATTGAATTTGAAGCTTTAACAGGTATCTCTTTAGAACCATTATCTTCTAATATTACAACGCCTTTTATTCAATTGAGTAACCAAATGTCAAAACTTCCATCTGTTATGGATTACATGGCTGAAACGAATCATCAGCTCACTGCCATTCATCCTTATAATACAACGATGTATAAACGTCTAGAAAATTATCAAGCTTTAGGATTTGATTCCTATATCTTTCAAGATGATATGAAGTATACAGAGCGTATTGATGAGAATACTTATATTTCTGATGAAGCCGCTCATATGGAAGTGATGGATGTTTTGAAGGAATCAGATGGAAAAGACTTTGTTCATCTGGTGACCATGCAAAATCATAAGCCATTTGTTCATAAATATGAAGAGGTAGAGTATGAAGTAGAAGGCGCTCCTTATAACTTGGAAGTTGCGAATTACGCACAAGGACTACAGTATAGTGATGACGCTCTTCAAACATTTTTAGATGAACTAGATGAGTTTAATGAAAAAACAATTGTAGTTTTTTGGGGCGATCATTTACCTTCATTTTATGGAGATGAACTTTTTAATTTAAATGGACATGTTACGATGCATGAAACCCCGTTGTTATTTTATTCTAATTTCACAGAAAATGTTGAGGATTTAGGAACGATTAGTCCTATTTACTTTATCAATCATTTATTAGAAATGACCAATACGCCAGTTAAACCATTCTCTGCACTGCTTCACAATATGGAAGCAGTCCTACCAGCAATGGAAAAGGGGTTTTACTTAGAAAGAGGATCCGAATTAAAAAATGATAGAGAAGAATTGAATTCTGAAACACAAGAAATTTTAGAAGATTATGATATGATTTTATACGATCTTACAACTGGAAAAAACTATAGTAAGGAACTAGGTTTTTATTAATCAATATCATCCAGCTGCCAAATTTATTGGCAGCTTTTTTCTTTGTTTATATGTTAAGATTATCTCATAGAATAAGGACTATACATTGGAGTTGAGTGCGTTGCAAAAGGATTTGATATCGATTGTCATTCCTTGTTTTAATGAGGAAGAAATGTTACCTCTTTTTTACAAAGAAATGAAGACCATTATGGACGGCACGGAAATAGTAGATTTTGAATTGATTTTTGTAAATGATGGATCATCTGATCAAACACTCGCCATGCTACGAGAACTCTCTTATTACGATGAACGAACACGCTACTTATCTTTTTCTCGTAATTTTGGGAAAGAAGCCGCGATCTATGCGGGTTTGGAGCATTCAAAGGGTGATTTTGTAGCGGTGATGGATGCAGATTTACAAGACCCACCGATGTTGCTACCCGTTATGTATAAAACCCTAAAAACAAAAGAGTATGATTGCATCGGAACGAAGCGGGTTGACCGCAATGGGGAACCTAAAGTACGATCGTTTTTTGCTAAGAGTTTCTACAAAATAATGAATCGAATATCTGATAACCAAATAGTGGAGGGTGCTCGGGACTATCGCTTAATGACTCGACGGATGGTGGATGCCGTATTAGAAATGACCGAATACAATCGTTTCTCCAAAGGTATCTTTACTTGGGTAGGTTTCGAAACAAAGTACATTGAATACAGCAATGTGGAGCGACCGGCTGGGAATACATCTTGGTCCTTTTGGCAGCTGTTTAAATACTCGTTAGATGGGATTGTTGCGTTTAGCGAAGTTCCTTTAGCAATCGCTAGCTTCATGGGAATTCTATCCTTTGGTATTGCGATTCTGTTAGCGTTGTTCTTTACGATTCGTACTCTGATTTTAGGGAATCCGACAAGCGGTTGGACTTCCTTAATGGTAATGATTCTAGGAATGGGTGGTTTACAGCTACTTTCTCTAGGTATCATTGGCAAGTATTTAGGAAAGACCTTCTTAGAAACGAAGAAGCGCCCGATTTATATTTTGAAAGAAACGGATGAAGATCAAGAGGATTCTGAGAATGAATAAATTGCTCCAGCAGATTATCAAATTTGGTTTAATAGGGGTAGTTGCTACACTAATTGATTTTGGAGTACTAACCGCGCTCACTGAGTTGTTCGGAGTCCACTATCTAGTTTCTGCAGCGTTTGGATTTTTAGTTGCGAATGTATTTAACTATCTTTTCAGTATGCGCTACGTTTTCCAAAGCCGATTTACCAAGGAAGAGCGACACAAAGAGTTTTTGCTATTCGTTTTGCTTTCTGTCTTTGGATTACTATTTAATCAGCTGTTTATGTGGCTATTTGTAGAAGTTGTTGGCCTTTATTATTTGATTGGAAAAGTGTTAGCCACTGGATTTGTGATGCTATGGAACTTTATCTCACGAAAACTATGGATAGAATAGGAAAAGACGTCTCGGCATAGTGCCTGGACGTCTTTTTGGTGTGATTAGGACAGGTATGAGGGAGCGTCATACGTTCTTTGTCCTAATTGAATAGTAATCGGACAAAGACTAACGAATAGATTTTTTTGTGTCTAAATAACTAGTAATAATCAAGGAAAATAGTTATTTAGAGAGGGAATTAGGACAAAGAGTATCTGGATAAATAATCTATGTCTTAATACAAAATAAAACTCTATATTTATAGGCTAGATAAGACAATTAAGACAGAGAAGTTCGTAGAGAAGGACTTCTTGTCCTAATTGATTCTGATTAAGACAAAGAATAACGAAATAATGTATGAGTGTCCTAATCGACATGGACTAATCATAATTATTGATAATAAGCCCCTTTCGTAGCACCTTTTACCTGGTAATAGCGAGTCAACACTCTTTGAATCGACTTTTTGCTGAACATTTTGGCACACCACAGGTAAATGGCCTGAGTAGTTACTTTTTTATCTGGAAACAGTAAACGAAACTCATCGATACAGCGAATCAGTTCCTGCGTATTGGTACTTTGATACCCACAATTAGCACAGCTACAATATTTCTGCTTGATATGGATGGCAGGCGAGCTACACTGAGGGCACAAAATACCTTTTTGTAAATCATCATAGGTAAATACGGGGATGTTTCGTTTTCCATTGTCTTCCAGATGCATTTCGAGTAAAGTGTTTGCTAATTTTTTATGAGCGGTCGATATTTTACTAGAAATCGTACTTAAATTCCTTAAATAAGCTGGAATTTGTGTAGGTAGTAAAATACTGGAAACCAGTGGAGCCTGTAATAAAGTGAACTCGTTATGAATATAAAGGACTTTAGATTCAATGGGATAGGAGCATCCTTTTTCTTGTAACACTCGAGTTAGGTAATCTTGTTTTCGTTCTAAATAAAGTTCTGGATTACTTCTTAAATAATTCGGTTTTTGGTAAAGATCTTTTCCTTCCATAAAGAAGTCTCCTTCATAATTCTTTACTTCCAATAAGTAAATTTTGAATGCGGTAATAATCAACGAGTCAATCTGAAAGGAGGAGCTGTTGTAAGGTAGCTCCAAATCATTCAAGATCAAGCAGTCACATTCTAAGTTTTCTAACATCGTATCTAATAACTGTTCTCCTTCGAATCCTTTTTTCTGATTATGATATTTCCAGTAATCACTTTGGGAAAATTGCATCCTTCCTGCAAGGCACTCTAAAATAGTAATTGATTTTGATTTTACTCTCGCTTTATAGATCATAGTCGTCCTCCTTTTTCCTCCTACTGCTAAAGTGCGCAACAACTGCTCGATTGCGTTAATTTATCAGGTAACTTTTAGAAGAGGAGTGGAGAGATGGCTTTCCTATAAGAATATAAGCAAAACACTTGAATTCCTTTGTAACTCTGTGTAGTATAGACAATTGTATCAAGACGAGACGCAATTAGTTTTTATATATAAGTGAGGAGATTTTATGGAAAAATCAGCAATTTATCATCGTCCCGAGAGTGAATATTGTTATATCTATTCACCGGGACACGTTCATGTTCGCCTACGTACGAAAAAAGGGGACGTAGACAAAGTAAACTTTATTCAAGGGGATCCTTTTAATTTACATTTAAAAAATTGGCATTTAAACGAAAGCCCGATGGAGCATTTGGCTTCAACTGATTTACATGACTATTGGTTAATGGATACGGACGAGTATGTAAAACGCATGTCATACGGATTTCATATTTATGGAAAAGATGGCAGCGATGTTTTGTACAATGACAAAGGGGTATTTCCGTATGAGGAAGAGCATCTAAATAATTCAGGTCCTTACTTCCGCTTGCCTTATTTTCATGAAACCGATCGTTTTAAGGCGCCAGATTGGGTCAAGAAAACGATTTGGTATCAAATTTTCCCAGAACGTTTTAAAAATGGGAATCCAGAAAATGATCCAGAAAACACGTTGGAATGGGATAGTAAAGCAGAATTAACTACGACTGACTTTTATGGTGGAGATCTGGAAGGGATTATTCAGAAACTAGATTATTTAGAAGAGTTAGGAATCAATGGGATCTATATGACGCCTATTTTCCAAGCTCCATCGAATCATAAATACGACACGACTGATTACTACCAAATCGATTCTGCTTTTGGGGATAAAGAATTATTCAAGCAGTTTGTTGACGAGGTTCATCGTCGTGGTATGCGAATTATGTTGGATGCGGTATTTAATCATATCGGAGCACATTCCAGTCAGTGGAACGATGTAGCCGAATATCAAGAAGATTCTAAATACCGTGACTGGTTCCATATCCGTGAATTCCCTGTTCCAAAAGCGACAGATATTCAGGCAAAAGGATTGGAGTACAATGCACATGCGGAAGACTTACCGTATGAAACGTATGCTTATGTTCCGATGATGCCTAAAATCAATACTCATCACGAAGAAGTGCAAGAGTATTTACTAGATATCGCTACGTATTGGATTAAAGAATTCGATATTGATGGTTGGCGTTTGGACGTTGCCAATGAAGTAGATCATAGTTTCTGGAAGAAATTCAATCAACGCTGCTTGAGTGTAAAACCAGATTTTTATATTTTAGGTGAAATTTGGACTTCTTCACGTAGTTGGTTAAATGGGGATGAGTTCCATGGAGTGATGAATTATTCGTTAGTGGGGAACATTACCGACTTTTTTGTTGGGAAAAAATCAACGCCTACAGAATTAGCGTACCTTTTAAATGAGCAACTAACGTTATACCGGAAACAAACGCAAGAAACGATGTTCAATATGTTGGACTCTCATGATACTGCGCGCATTTTGACAATGACAAATGGTGATAAAGATTTAGTGAAATCGACAATGGCCTTCATGTTCTTGATGCATGGCTCTCCTTGCATTTATTATGGAACAGAAGTGGGGATGGCAGGAGGAGCGGATCCACAATGTCGTCGTTGTATGGTTTGGGAAGAAGAAAAGCAGGACCATGACATGCTTACGTTCACGAAGGACTTAATTCAGTTTCGTAAAGATTACCAGCCGTTACTGAGTTATGGTAATTTGAAATGGAATCTTTTATTGGATGAGGAAAATGTAGTAGGGCTCAAACGAGAACTGGGTGACGATTTGATGTTGGCTTACTTTAATCAAGGGGAGAAATCCTTTGAGTTGGCACAAGCAGATAATCAAAAGACTTTGTTGAGTCATTTATCGACTACGACATCTGAAAAAACAATGATTGAACCAAATGGCTTTACCATTCTTTGGGAAAAACAAGCCAAATAGAATGAAAACAACAAATTTGGTAAAAGTAAAATAAATAAAGGAAACGCATTTTAATTGCGTACTTTACAAAAATAGAGTGATTCAAGTGCTAGTTGACTTGAATCACTTTTTCTTTGGGCTATGCTATACTTTCTTTAAAAGGGGTGGCATCATGCTGATAGAACTTGTGGTAGAGAATTTTTATTCTTTTCAAGAAGAGTCTGTTTTTTCGATGGTTGCTAGTTCAATTCCAGAACATCCAGGAACCGTAGCGCAAACCAATATTTTTCCAATTTGTAAAGTTAGTGCCATATATGGAGCAAATGCAAGTGGCAAAAGTAATCTGTTGAAATCCTTAGCGTTGATTCAAGAGGGAGTATTGTTAGAAAAGGGAATGGAACAAGAGTGGTTAGATAAAATAAAACCATTTCATTTGGATGCAAAGATGGAATTGGAAGATACGTTACTAGAAACCAGTTTTATTTTAGAAGGAGTCCTCTATCGGTATGGTTTTTATGTGAATCGCTCCGAAATCATAGAAGAATATCTTTATGAAGAAGGCGCAAAATCCATTCCTTACTTTCGTCGCACAAAAGAAGAAGGCATGGTAGAAGGTACGTGGCTTTCTTTTGTTGACTCCGATAAACTAGTCTCCAATCGTTTACTACTAGCGGACTTATTTAGGAACCTAACAGAACTCCCGGTTATTTCTTTTATGAAAGCTTGGTTTAAAAGTATACAGATTATTATGGATACGAATGCTGTTAGCCTAACCAATTTAATAGCCAAGCTTCATTTAAAAAAATATAAACATAACTTACTAGAAATTCTTCAAGTTGCAGATCCGTCTATTCATGATTTAATCATACGTAAAAATTATGATTCTAAAACAGGAATAAAAACAGAACGCTTTTTCGTAATCAAATTAAAAAAACAATTAGATGGGAGCTTGAAACCATTTCAAGAAGGATTTCTCTTTCATGATGTAGAGTCGGCTGGAACCGTCAAGCTACTAGCAGTCGCTGGTCCCATTATCGAAGCGTTAGAAACCGGTAGTTTGTTACTTATTGATGAAATGGATCAAAGTTTCCATCCGATGATGACTTGTTATGTACTGGATTTATTTCGTGGAGAATTTAACCAAAAAGGGGCACAATTAGTATTTTCAACCCATGATATTTCTAACTTAAGAAGTGATTTGTTTCGGAGGGACCAAGTGTGGTTTGTCGAAAAGAAAAAGAATGGCAGGAGTGAATTAACTTCTTTAGTTGAATTTCAATTCGATGAGCACGAACGCAAAAATAGTTTTCAGTTTTATCAAAACTATCTTAATGGAAAGTATGGAGCGATTCCCTTTGTGCCTCCTACAGATTGGTGGGTAGACAATGCCGAGGAATAAGCAGAAGAAAAAAGATTATCAACGAAAAGTAGCTACTCGACTGCCGAAGAAAACCTTTTTAATTGTCTGTGAAGGAACCAAGACAGAACCAAATTATTTTCGCAGTTTTCCTGTTTTATCAGCAAAAGTTGAAATTGTAGGAACTGGACGGAATACGTTATCACTTGTTCGATATGCGGAAGGTATTTTACAACAACGTCAAGATCAGTTTGATGAAGTTTGGTTAGTATTTGACAAAGACTCTTTTTCAGCCGACAGTTTTAATCAAGCAATCAACTATTGTCAAACTCATTACCAAGAAGGGTTTCGAGTTGCTTATAGTAATGAAGCTTTTGAATTGTGGTATGTCTTACATTATCAATTAATAACCAGGCCGATTAGTCGATATCGTTATTCAAGTATTCTCACTAAAAAAATGGGTTTTCGTTATAAAAAAAATATTCCTCATTTATATCGTTTATTGAAAGAAAGACAACCAATGGCTCTTAAAAATGCAAAAATTCTATATCAAAACCGAAGCCACTCTCCTGCCAAAGACAATCCTTCAACGACTGTTTTTCAGCTTGTAGAGGAATTGAATCGTCATATAATAGATTAGGTTCATGAGTAAGTAAACAGGCTTAAAAGACGAGTATGACTAGCATAGGTTTGATTAAATATAGCTAGCAAAATAAATAAAAATAATAGAGAGGTTCTGCGTACTTTATAGGTAGACTCTCAAAAAAGAGGAGGTATATTCATGTACACCAATGAATTTTTAGCAATGGATTTTACAGAGGAAGGAAAAGGTGTGGTCTTTCACTATTTGAACGAATCATACATTGCGGAGGAATATATCTTTGAAGAGAAAGAGGATACAACGCATTTTTATATGTGTTGTTTACGTTTTTTTGAAGCAGTAGAATTTGGTTCTCCAGTGGAAAAACAAAAACTATTCCGTGAATTCCTAGATACGAATTTTTTGAACCTAACCTATTCTCGACATACGTATTAAAACAATTAAAAAAAGCTAGGACTTTTGCCCCAGCCTTTTCTCCCGCTCTCTTTTCTAATTTACAAGGCTTTCACTTTCAGAACTTGTCCAATTAGAATTAAATCTGATTTTAAATGATTCAATGCTTTTAATTCTGCGACCGTCATGTGATGCTTTCTAGAAAGAGCCCAAAGAGTGTCTCCTCTGACTACTAGATGTAATAAGTAAGTAGGGGCCTTTGCTGCTTCAATATCTTTTTTAAACTGAGTCATACTTACTCCCCAACTAGCTAAATAATCATCGGGATCTACATGATCTGTGCCACCTAAATAACGAGAAATCCATGCATGGGTTTTGATTCCAGGTGATGTTAAAGAAGTTCCGCTATTTAATGTGCAAGGAAGGTTAGCTTCTTGAGCTAATTGACGCAATAACCATACGTAAGCAGCATAATCTTTTTGGAATTGTGTTCGGTTATTTGTCCGGGCTAATTCTACTTGAGCATAGGCATAAGGATTCGCTTTAGGTCCAGCACCCCATTGAATTTTACCAGTTTTAGCAATTTGAACAATTTTTCCTCCTGCTCCTACCCAATGTGAAACGAAAGCATTGGAGTAGTTGCGTTTCATATAAGCAATTTCATTATTCAAACTATTTGTACCAACGTTATTAGGATTTCCTGATTCGTGAGCAATAATGAATAGAGATTTATAAAGGTCCGCTTGATAAATATTTAAGAGACTTTTTTCGATTGGATATGACATAAGCATTCTCCTCTTTAAAATAATGTTTTAAAAAAAGACCAGGAATAATCCCGGCCTTCATAGAATCATTTTTATTCAGCAGCAAATACGTCAGTAACGGTGCGTTCTACATAACGTGCGCTACCTAGAGCTGCATAAGGATTGATCCCTTTGATTTCAAAAGCATTTAGACCGATGATGGTTTCCATTGCCGGCTGAACATTTTCTGATGTTAACCCTGATTTAGGATTTTTGATCGTCAGATTTTTAATTTTTCCATCAGCAGTACCGAATTTCATTTCTAGTGTTAAAGTTGTGTCCATTATTAATTCCTCCTTGGTTTATGTTTATAAAAGTTAAGCTAGTTGTAATGAAGCTATGTTAGGCTTTCAAATAACGATGTTTTTCGACGACGATAACATCTGCAGCTGGTAGCTTAATTAAGCTGGAAACCGCATCTTGGAAACTTCCGATTTGTTCTGGTGTTACGTTTTCTTTTAGACTAGAGAAACTTTGTTTTACTTCCTTTTCATTCTCAAAATCATTAAAGTACAGTTCTACGTTTGCTTGCTCCCATTGTTTTAACATTATGCATTCCTCCTAGTGTTTTTGTAGTTGTCATGACCGCCTACACTTATAACAACGAATTGACTTTCAAAAGTGTTACCTTATTTATTAATAAATATTCTTTTCTCGTAAAAAAGATGCTTTTTCTTGTAAGTTATTTCGCCACTGATGAACTGTTTTTCTTGATACACCATGCTTTTTGGCAATTTCAGTAATGGTTAGGCCAAGATAAAAACGTTCTTGTAAAAAAAGTAGTTCTCGAGTGGTTAAACAATGAATTAGTTGTCTTACTTGTTCTTGGAATTCTAACTCTACTTCAAAGTATTCAAAAGAGGGAACATGTTCTAGCTGTTCTTGCGAGTCAAATTCTGTTCGCTCGGTGTGAATTTTTTCTTTGCGCTTCTCATCTAAAAAGGCCCAGCGTAATTTTTGACCACTATATTTTACAAACTGGTACCGATGTTCTTCAGATAAGGGATCCTCTGAACAGCTTTGATAAGCCTCAAATAGTTTCATGCAGCCAGTTTGATAGAAATCCTCAAAGTCAGGGGAGGGTTTATAAATTCCAGTTTGTTTCATTGCTTGATAAATAACCCCATTATATTGGGATAATAGTTGATTCATAGTTGGTTCAGTAAGCGTTCTCATTGTCATCGATTCCTTTCCGGGTGATGGTAGTGTGAAGTTACTGAGATCTCAGTTTTTTTCGGATAATATTATCGTCCAAAATATACTCAGGAAAACAGTTTTCTACAAATCACTAAAAGGATTAGAAAAGAAGCGGAAAGGAATCAAATATGTTTTCTTGTCATGAAAAGGGATAAATATAGCAAAAAAACTTAAAAATTTCCCATAATAGATAAAGTTTTAAATAGTGTGAAATAATGAACAAAAACTAATGTAAAAAGTGAGAAATATTGGTATATTATTCATAATAAAAAGAGGAGGTATTTAATGAGAAACGATTCAGAAGCAGAAAATCAAATGGAAAAAGACTCACCTCAACTACTCAACAAAGAGAAACAAGAAAAATTAACCAGAGAAAAGATTCTAATTCCAGAAAATGAAGGCGCTTACTATTATGATTCAAGAGAAATGATGGTTCATAAAATTCAAGAAAGTTATTTAAACTCACAAGGATACTCAGAAACACGGCACGCTATTATTCCCTTTATTATTCGAGGACGAGAAGATGTTCAGCTTTATTTAGACGCTGCAGTTTATGCGGAGGAGATTCCAATTGATTCTGGTCTTTTTTGTATTATTCATATTCCAGAATATAATATTAGTAGTTGCTTTCAAACACTAGCTTTCTATCAAGATGGACTTATTTTAAAATCAAACGAAAGCAGTAATTCTGTTACAAACCGTATTTTTTCTAAGTTAGGTTTAAAGTATGAGCATATGCGCAACCTCATTAGTATTTTAGAAGGGAAAACTTGTCATTGTCAGCCTTATATTTATGGTAATGCATGTTTTATGCCAGTCAATGGACCTAGTAAACAAGCTGTTTCTTGGATTAACCTCAGTCATCTAATTGGATATGAAAAAGTTCCGAAAGAAAATGAAAAAATTAAATTATTTTTTGATAACCGACATACGTTTAATATGCATATTCGTTACAAAACCTTTGATAAAAACTTGCGCTCTGCAGTAGAATCCTATTCCAAACAACATCACTATTATTTTAAAATTAGTCATGCTTTGGGGTATGAAGTTGTGAAAAAACAGACCTTCAATCCAGATAGTATTCTCAATCAGCAAGTAGTTAAATATGAATCCAATAAATATGCTTTGCCTTGGGTAGAGTGGTTTGATCATGTACAAAAATTTTCATTAAAGACTTTTTTAAAAGAACAAATTATCAAAGAAAATCCTGCTTACGATGATATAAAAGAATCATTTAATCAAAATTATTTTTTAATAAAAAAGAAAAAAAGAATGCATGACTAGAGATGGTCACTTATTCTAAAAATGGTTATTATTTGTTATTTATCTAATACTCCCTTAAAATGAATATAACAATTGACTAGAAGGGAGTGCTTGTATTTGAATAAAAGAATAGAAGGAACGTTTGCAGATTACCAACGCATGTTGGTTGCTATTAATGATATGCTAGCTGAAGGATATTCTGCTAAACAATTATTAGTTATCACGCGGGAAGAAGAAGGACACAGACTAGAAGAAGATACAAAAGTAGATGTAGTGGTTACTAGCGATCAGGAGGATTCCTTGTGGGACCGCATCGTTTCATTTTTCACAGTTGAAATGGATGAAGATGATTCCACTGAAGAAGTTGAAGAGGTTGATGAAGAAAAACTCTTTGAAGACTATGGAATCGACAGCGATACATATGAACGTTTTGAAGAAGCACTCGATAACGGTGAATATTTACTATTAGTAGATGCGGCGCCACCGGCCCATGTAGAACATTCAGAATTTATGGTTCGTGATGGAATCATAGATGAGGAGGAAGATATAATGGATCAAGAAAAAAATAATCAACCAGTAGACGATCAAAAGAAAAGTGCGCAACCAGACTGGGCAAGTGGAAATGACATTTCAACAGGTGATGTAGAAAATCATTCCAGAAAAGCAGAAAAAGATGTGACTTCTGATAATGAGAAGCCGAGTCAGATTTTAGTAGATAAAAATGTATCTCATCCAGTTGCAGATGAATCAATGGACCGTGTTTCAAAAGATCCATTTGGAATGGATACGGAAGCAGTCGAAAAAGGTGAAGGGGCAAAAGATGTCGATCCAGATTACGACGAAACCGAAAAAAATCCACCTGCACTATAAAAAATAGAATCATTCTTATGGCCGGGAATTTCCCGGCTTTTTTTATGTCTAAGAACAACTGTTCTTTTTTGTGTTTTTTGTTATAATGAGGAAGATAAAAGAAAGAGGTGAAGAGGGATGAAAAAGGAGAAACAAGAAGAAAAACCTTCTGTCATCACGAAAATCCAAGTACAAAGACGCCGAAAAGATCGTTTTAATATTTATTTAGATGGCGAATATGCCTTTCCTGTTTCGGAAGCCGTTCTCATCAAGATTGGTCTTTTCAAAGGAATGGAACTGACAAAAGAACGACAAAAAGAAATTGAGTTAGAAAATACAGCCTACTTATCGTATAGTATCGCAGTTGATTATCTATCTTACAGTTTACGAAGCGAAAAAGAAGTACGCAAAAAACTGAAGGAAAATGATATCCCTTTTGATGTTATAGATGGTACCATCCAACGGTTGCACGATCAAAGGTATATAGACGATCGAATTTATGGAGAAAGTTATACACGTACCGCCGCTAACATCAATCGCAAAGGTCCTTTTGTAATTGCACGAGAATTGAAATTAAAAGGTTTGAAGGAAGAGGTGATTGCTTTGTCACTAGAACAGTATCCAGAAGAATATCAGATTGAAAATGGAATAAAACTTGCAGAAAAATTATTAAATAAACAGCAACGGACTTCTTCGCGTGATGCCATAATGAAAGCCCGAATGCATTTGCAACAAAAAGGGTATACCCGAGATGTCATTGATAAAATTATGCTCGAAGTAGATACGGAGACACCAGAAGATGAAGAATTTGCTGCATTGCGTATTCAAGGTGATAAAATTTGGCGTCGATATGCTCGCAAAGCAGAAGGGTTCCAATTAATTCAAAAAGTGAAAACTAATTTATTTCAAAAAGGTTATCCAAGTGAAATGATTTCTGAATATATAGAGGAAAAGAAACAAGAAGAGGATTTATAATGACTATAAAAAAAGAAAAGAAGAAAAAGCGTCACGATTCTGAAATGACTCGAGATGAATTAAAAAAAGAATTGCTAGAAAAGTATGGAGTTAGTATGTGGTCGGAAGAAAAGATTAAACGATTTAGAAAAGCAGTTCTGGATTGGTTTGATGCAAGTGGACGTGACCATTTACCATGGAGAGAAAATAAAGATCCTTATCGGATTTGGGTTTCTGAAATCATGCTCCAACAAACTCGCGTAATCACTGTGATTCCTTATTTTAATCGCTTCATGAAATTATTCCCTAGCATACCTGATTTAGCGTCAGCACCTGAGGAAGCACTTTTGAAAGCGTGGGAAGGGTTGGGATATTATTCTCGCGTACGAAATATTCAAACTGCTGCCCAACAAATTTTGACAAACTATGATGGAATATTTCCTAATCAACCGGAAGAAATTATCAAATTAAAAGGAATTGGTCCTTATACAGCTGGTGCTATTTCCAGTATGGCATTTAATTTGCCAGAACCAGCTGTAGATGGGAACATCATGCGAGTGTTTAGTCGTCTTTTTGAAATAGGTGATGATATCGCAAAGCCTGCGACTAAAAAATTATTTGAATTGCTTCTTCGAATCGTTATTGATCCAGATCGACCAGGTGATTTTAATCAAGCGATTATGGATTTAGGAACTGATATTTGTGGACCGGTCAATCCACGACCGGAAGAAAGTCCGATTAAAGAATTCAACGCAAGTTATCAAAATGGTACGATAAGCCAATTTCCTTTTAAGAGTAAAGCAAAGAAACCTGTTCCAATGGAAATCCAAGGACTAGTCATTCAAAAAGGAAATTCATTTTTATTAGAGAAAAGACCAGAAAGTGGTTTACTAGCAAATTTCTGGACGTTTCCAATGCTAGAGCAAGATTTCAGTGATTTTACTGTTTCCGAGCAACTCGATTTTCTTGTAGTTGAAGACCAAGTTGAATTAGATAAAAAACAGCCACTTTTGAAAGATGTTTTGTATGAAACGGTAATGAACGATTATAAAGTAAGTCCATCTACTGTTCAACCTAATGTCAGTTCAGTAAATCATGTATTTAGTCATCGCAAGTGGAATATTTCGATCCATCATGTAACTATAAAAAAAGATACAGAAATTAGTGATTTACCTTCTACGATGAGATGGGTAGCTGAAGAGGATTTTCCTAGCTATGCTTTTGCTGTTCCACAACAAAAAATGCTCCAAGCTTTTCGAAAAGTAAAATCAAAAGAAATGAATAAATAGTAATTTAATCCCCAAGCCTTTTTTTCTATGTTATACTATTTCTGAACTGAAAGTTGTAGGTCAAAAAGTTGTTTTGACCCGAAATAGATAAAGAAAGTTGGGCACCGTGATGCATCTTCCACGAGAAGGGGAATTCATCACTGTTAAAAGTTATAAGCATGACGGCAGCCTGCATCGAACATGGCGTGACAGCATGGTATTAAAAACAAGTGACCAATCTATTATTGCGTGCAATGATCACACATTGGTGACAGAATCAGATGGGCGTCGCTGGGTAACGAGAGAACCAGCACTGCTTTATTACCACAAGCATTATTGGTTTAATGTGGTAACCATGATTCGTCAAAAAGGGGTTTCTTATTATTGTAATTTGGCATCTCCTTATGTGATTGATCAAGAGGCACTTAAATATATCGATTATGATTTGGACATTAAAGTTTTTCCAGATGGTGAGAAACGCCTATTGGATGTGGATGAATACGAACTGCATCGAAGTCAGATGAACTATTCAAGCGATATCGATCATATTCTCAAAGAAAACGTTAAAATTTTAGTTGAGTGGATCAACGAAGAAAAAGGTCCCTTTTCAAAAGAGTACGTTGATTTGTGGTATGAACGCTATTGTCAGCTGTCGTATCATCAACATAATAAGTGATGAGTACATATACTCAATCAGAAGCAGTCGTCTAATTGGCGACTGTTTTTTTATTAAATTTAAAATTATCGTGCAATTGCAACTGGTTTGTATTATTATAAAGTTGTTGGTTTATTTCAATTAAATAATAAAAAACAAGAAACAAGGAGCGATTTAGTGAAAAAGAAAGAGAGCTTACTCGTATTTATCATGGGTATCATTACAGTAGCTGTTATTTTTATGGGCTTCACTTATAATAAAAACCGTAAAGAAGAATTATTGAATAATAACAATTACGAAACACAAAGTCAGTCAGATTCATTTAATGAACGAAAAAAAGAAACTGAAGAAAAGAAGAAAGCTGAGTTTTTGGGCGCATTCGAAGAAAATCGAAATGCAAATACAGTTGCAGATTTCATGCAATATGTAGCATACAATAAGCAAAATACAACGGTTTCTTTTTACGGAAATATCGAAACTGATACAGCTTGGGCAGTCCAGACAATGGAGGTAATAGCTCAAGAACGTTCGATTAAAGATTTGGAAACACATTTTGTACCTGCAGAATCTTTTGAAATAGAAGAAAAAGTTGACCTACTGACAGAAAGTAATCCTGACATTGTATTTTTTACAATTCCAAATAAGGAAGATGATTATGTAGATGTAGAGGATGCAGCAATAGAAGTATTCAGAACATATGATTCAATCAAAGAAGCTTTGCCAGAATCCTTGATCGTTGTTCTGACACCAACCCCGATTGTAGAAATAAACGAAGCAGATGAAGAAGTTGCCATTCATCAAATGTATGTAGATGAAATCGTGGAAGTTGCTTCTGAAAATAAGGTAGCACTTTTTAACTTACACAATGATGTATTGGAAAAAGCAAGTGCAGCAGATACATCTGTAACGACTTTCTATAACGAAGAAAATCAACTGAGTGAGACAGGAATACAAACAATAAAAGATATTTTCATTTCTCATGTAAAAGAAGCGACGGTTGATACTTCAAAAGCTTATCATGCAACAGGGAATAAAATGGATGCAGAGTCTATTGTTCCAGAGGAAGAATCTAGTTCTGAAGAAGTTATTGAAGAAGAATCATTTGAGGAAGAAATCATTGAAGAAGAGATCGTTGAAGAGGAAAGTATTGAAGAGCCAATTGAATGGGTTGAGCCGGAAAGTGAAGAGCCGGTTTGGGAAGAACCAGTTTATGAAGAACCAGAATCAACTTGGACTCCACCAGCTTCAAGTACAAGACCGCCAGCTTCAAGTTCAACTCCCAATCCTCCTGCTTCATCTGAATCTGAATCTAAAGAAGAATCAGTAGAACCAGAACCAGAACCAGAACAAGAATCAAAGCCGGAGACAGAACAAGAATCAAAGCCAGAGTCAAGCCCACCAATTATTGAGTCTTTACCTGATGTACCTAAGAATCCATATGAATAATTTTTTTAAAAGCAAAGTTCCGTACATTAACGGATCTTTGCTTTTTTTATTCACAAACTCAAATAAGTCAAAGGTGTAGCAAAATCAAAGGAAAACTAGTATAATATACTTATTAAATAAAGTTTTTTTCAAAGGTTTCACAATCTTTGAGCCAGCTGAACTCAATATAAACGTAGAGCAAAGCAAATAGAGAGGATAAAATTATGGAAATTAAACGTCACTCAGGAAACTGGCCAACCGCCGAACAAGAGGTTTCTGACACTAGGGCAACTTATAATTTCAATACAGGACTAATCGAAATTGATCCAACTTTTGATGATCGATACGCATATGCAGGAGCATTGGGGTGTTTCTATTCGAAAAGCTCTACTGTTTATCGTGTTTGGGCTCCGGCAGCTATTTTAGTAGAATTAATTATGTATGATGGATATTATGGAGAAGAATTACAGCGTATCCCCATGGATCCTATTGCAAATGGGACGTATGAAATAGAACTTGTAGGTGATCTTGATGAGACATCATATAAATATGCAATTACTTATCCAGATGAAACCATCATCGAGACACTTGATCCATATAGTACGGCTGTTACCATTAACGGAGAACGTTCCGCGGTAGTAGATTTAAAAAGTACAAATCCAGAAAACTGGAAAAAACGAATGTCACCTTTTTCCTCAACTACAGATGCTATTATTTATGAAGTTCATGTTCGAGATTTTACCATTTCTGAAAGTAGTGGAGTAAAAGAAAAAGGGAAATATCTAGGAATGATTGAAAAAGGGACTCGCTCTCCAAATGGAAAAGCAACCGGCTTGGACTATTTAAAAGAGTTAGGAGTTACTCACGTTCAGATTTTACCGATGTTTGATTTTTGTACGGTTGACGAGGAAGATCCCTCTTATCGATACAATTGGGGATATGATCCACAAAATTATAATGCTCCAGAAGGTTCCTATGCAACAGATGCTCGGAATCCTAAAAAAAGAATAAAAGAATTAAAGCAAATGATTCAAGGGTTACATGATGCTGGAATACGAGTGATCATGGATGTAGTATACAATCATGTTTATAAATACGAAACGCATCCATTTGAGAATACCGCACCTGGTTATTTCTTTAGACGCAATGAAGAAGGTAACCTTTCTGATGGTTCGGGATGTGGAAATGATACAGCATCTGAACATAAAATGATGCGTAAGTATATGTTAGACAGTGTTACCTACTGGGCAGAAGAATTTCATGTGGATGGTTTTCGCTTTGACTTGATGGGACTTCACGATGTGGAGACTATGAATCAAGTTCGCGAAGCATTGGATAAAATAGATCCTTCGATGATTATCATTGGTGAAGGCTGGCACTTAGATACTTCCCTATCTGCCGAACAAAAAGCGAACAGTAAAAATGCTTTTCAAACAAAAAGAATTGGCTTTTTTAACGATGCTTTAAGAGATGCAGTTAAAGGAAGTGACATGGGAGATGCTCTTGATACTGGATTTATTACCGGAAAAGGGTTCATGGAACAATGGATTGCTATTAATCAACAGGGCGGAGCGTATTATCCAGTAGATGTAGCTACTTACCAAAGCCCCGATCAAATGGTTCAATATGTAGAAGCTCATGATAATTATACTTTATACGATAAATTACGAATGACGATGCCTGATGACAACGAGCAAACTCGAAAGCAAAGACATATGCTGGCTCAAAGCATTACTTTGTTGTCACAAGGAATACCGTTCCTTCATGCGGGTCAAGAGTTTATGCGAACGAAACAAGGAGTAGGAAACAGTTACCGCTCTCCAGATGAAATCAATCAAATGGATTGGTTACGCAAAGATGAAAATGAGGAAGTAGTAGAGTATATTAAAAATTTAATTGCTTTACGACAATCCGATCCACTTTTCCGAATGAAGACTACAGAAGAAATTTCAAAACATATGGAATTGATTCATGCAAGAGATTATCGAATTGTATTGCAATTAGAAAATGAAGAACGAATATACTATTTACTGTTTAATGCAGACGGTCATCCGTTCACTTTCCAAATAGAACATGGTGTATACAAACAACTTGTCCATGATGGAACGGTTGAACTAGAAAATCCAACTGTATTCGAGCAGTCAGAAGAAGTTCGTGTCGAAGGCTTTTCTACGACAGTCTTAGTAAGAGAGAAAAATTAAATATAAAGAAACAGAAAAACGTTCACATTAGTTTTTCTGTTTCTTTTTTATTTACTGATTTCAAAATGAGTGAAGTATGAATAAAATCGCTTAACAGATAAAAGTTTAGTACAATGAGAAGAGCAGAATGAATAAAGGAGTGGAAGCATGATTAAGTTAGTAGCAATCGATATTGATGGTACCTTAGTAAACGAAGAAAAAATAATGACTGAGAAAGTAAAACATGCCATTCATCAAGCGATCGATCAAGGAATGAAGATTGTTCTTTGTACAGGACGTCCATTTGAAGGGATTCGACCGTACTTAAATGAATTAAATTTTAAAGATGAAAATGATTTTGTGATTTCACAAAATGGTGCACGAATTACTCAGAATAGCACCGGGGAAGTCATTGATGAGCAATCTTTGAGATTAGACGAATTACAAGAAGTAATTTCATATGTTGAAAATTTCTCACTTGATATTTGTGTTTTAAATGAAGAACATTTTTATGTGCTTACGGATGATATTAATGAACACTTGAGAGAACAAAGTAGACTTTTGAATATGGAATTAGAAATTGTTACGTCTAAACATTTCGATCATGACTCTTGTATGTTGAAAGTAGTTTGCCATGCAGAAAAAGATATTTTGGATGACTTTGAAGCGCAACTAACACCAGAAATGCGCGAGAAATACTACATCGTACGTAGTGAAGATTTTTTTGTAGAGATCATGGTAAAAAATGTAAACAAGGGAACGGCTTTGACAACGTTAGCGGATCATCTTGAAATTCAAATGAGTGAAGTCGCGGCAATCGGTGATGGTGAAAATGATTATGAAATGATAGAAGCTGCAGGATTAGGAATTGTGATGGACAATGGAACGGAACGTGTTAAAGGAATTGCGAATGAAATTACTCTTTCCAATGTAGAAGATGGAGTAGCACATGCCTTCGAAAAATGGATTCTTAATCAATAACAAATAAAACACCTGAAAGGAAAGAATTTATCTTCCTTCAGGTGTTTTTGCGTTCTTATAGTAATTTATTATATTTCTATTAATTTGCATTTACATCATGGATATTCGAAACCTTTTTAACAGGATTATTAAAAACATAAGTAGTGACGAGTTTATTGAAACGAATGAGCTCATCTTCATATGCTAGAATGGCACTCATTAAATGAACAACGCCAAACCCTTTTTTATTATGCATGGATGCTTCATCATTTTCTTTTCGAGCATGTTCAAAAAATAAGTCAATTAGAATCTGTCGTTCTTTTCTATTTGCTTCAAAAAATTTAACTTGGTCTGCGGGAACTCTACCACGGAATTTTAACATAATCTGTTCATGCCCACTCATTAAGGTTTCCAGTCGTTCTCGAATGAGAATTCGCATCTCTTTTGGAAAGTGATAAAAAACATTTTCAGAAGAATGCATGACATACAAAACTTTATATGCGGCACGAGTACAAGAAATCATCCGTCTATAAATGACTAAAATTTTAAGCGTATCATAATTTTGTTTGCGAAAAGGGGACTTGCTTTCAGAAAGAAGTTGAAAGAAACTTTCCATTTTTGAAAGTTGTTTTTGTGCCCATTTTAAATCTTTATTCATAACGGAATACTGAGTGTTTTTGCGTAATCCTGCTCGGATCCAAATGAGTAATTCACTAGTTGTATAATCAATGGTTAAAAAAAGTCTTTCGCCGTATTTAGGAGGATAGATAAAGGTATTAACTAAGAAAGCAACAATAACACCGATAAAGGTTTCTCCAACTCGAAGAGCTGCGGTAAAATATAGACTGTCACTAGTTGACATCATAATGACAACCAGCGTAACAACAGCAAGACTAATGGCATCTCCCAAATTTAAGTAATTAAGAATAGCGATTAGCAATACAGAAGCTAAACCGATAAAAATAACATTTGCGCCTATGTAGGACGCGACTACTGCTGCCAGAATTCCGCCAATCGCATTAGCTATTAACCTATTTTTCAAATAAGTATAAGATTTTGCGACAGAAGGTTGAGTAGAAGAAACAGCTGAAATTCCTGCAATAACACCAATGTTTGGAGAAATAAGCTGAGCAAGGGCAATGGATAAAGCGACTGCTAGACCAGTTTTAAACGATCGAGCTCCTAATTTCATAAATAGATTCAGCTCCGATTTATTATTTAGTAATTCATCTGCTTGTAAGTATAAAGGGAAAGAAACATAATAGGAAGTGAATTGGAGCAATAACTTCAATTTTTTTATGAAAGCGAACCCACGAGAAAGGCTTTGAATAAAATCAATAATCTTAACTGTTGCAAAATGAATCAGAAAAGTTATGATTATAATAGAAACACCTATAAAATTACAAATTTTTGAAAGTAGGGATGGCAATGAATAAACGTTTAGTAGCTGAATCCATCCAAAAACTAAAACAGAAAAAAATACGGGTCACTCCTCAACGAGAAGCGATTTTAGAATATATGGTAACGTGTGAGTCGCATCCAACCGCGGATGAAATTTATCGTGCATTAGTTGGTCGTTTTCCCAATATGAGTGCGGCGACTGTTTATAATAACTTGAGGTTATTTGTTAAAGTTGGTTTTGTAAAGGAACTCTCTTATGGAGATGCATCTAGCCGATTTGACTTCACCTCGACCCAACATTATCATGCTATTTGTGAAGAGTGTGGAGATATTACTGATTTATATTATCCTGTTTTGGATGATGTTGATATGGTAGCAAAAAATCTGATTGGATTTGAAGCTACCCATCATCGGATGGAAGTGTATGGTACTTGTTCTACTTGTTTAGAAATAGAAGAGCAAGATTCTCAGGAAAAAGAGAAGGTTGCTCCTGAAGAAAGATGAAGCAGAAATGCTCCATCTTTTTTTGTTGAATAAATATTATAAAAAGCTCCTTTTGAAAGGGAAAACTTTAGAATTTATTTATTAAGACTACTTTTTAATGTTTTCATCAACCCTTGTCTTAATACAAGTTGAATTAGGACACGGATTGGTAAAACAGGCTTTAACCTGTCCTAATCACTCTTAAAAACAAGGAAAAAGGGAGCGTTGGAATTAGAATAGGACAATCAAATAAAATAGAATCCATCCTTGTCCTAATAAACCCGTTTTTTAGAGTAATAAGTGTTTATTAAGACAAAGAAGTACTGATTACTTTGATACCTGTCCTAATAAAGCTTTATTTAGACAGGTAAGAGGTAAATGAAAAGAAACTTGTCCTAATTAAAAGATTTGTGTAGGAAATAGTCGCTTTTCTCTCCTTATATCTTCTAAACGAACTAGAAAGCTTCAACAGAAGCTAAAATCGAATGTCACAAATCCGTTTCTTCTACTTTTACGATCGCCATGTTGCCTACTCCAATGAAACCAATTTAAAAAGCTCTCGTTTGTCATCCATGTTTATTGGCTTTAGTATGACAAGGAAGACGGCTTGAAGTAAAAAAAGAGTAGTCTTTTTCTTTTTTATTGAAATCAGTTATAATGGTGGCTATGCAATAATCATTTCTACTAAAAAATTTAAAGGGGATTAGAATATGTCAGAACCAAAATGGCAAACAAAAACACAATTACAAGAATTACTTAGTAAACTGGTTGGTTGGGGCAGTGTTACTCTTTCAGAAGGAGAACGTCTTTTCCCACATCGTCTACGAGAAGAATTACTAGCATTGGATTATTTTTCAGAGCATCCAGACCAAATCAGTTTGGTAGCTTTAAGTGAAAAACGCTCCTCCCTATCTGCTTTATACTTGCATCCAGAAGCTACTAAAACGGTAGTCGTATTTGGACATTTTGATACGGTTCCGATAGAAGATTTCGGAGAACAGCAATCCTTAGCAACTCAACCAGAATTACTAACCGCTTTTTTTGAAAAAAATATAGAGCATGCACCCAAAGAAGTGCAAGAAGATATTAAATCGGGAGAATATTTATTTGGCCGAGGAGTTATGGATATGAAAATGGGGGTTGCTCTCAATATGCAAACCCTAGAGAAAGCCATTCTAGAACAATGGAAACTAAATATTGTCTTTTTAGCAGTTTGTGATGAAGAAGTGAACTCGGAAGGGATGCGCGCAGCAACTCCACATTTGTTAGCGTTAAAAGAAAAATATAACTTAGACTATCAAATGGGAATTTTGACCGAGCCGGTATTCCGAAATGATCCACGAGATAATCATTTCACCATTTACACAGGTACGGTTGGGAAAGTTTTATTAGGAGCTCTAGTTTATGGAAAAGAAACACACGCAGGAGAACCTCTTTCAGGAATCACCTCTCCTTACTTAGCTAGCTTCTTAACGCAAGAAATGGAATGGAATGAAGCGTTTCTGGAAAGTGATTTAGGAGAAAAAATGCAACCACCTGTAGTCTTGCAACAAAAGGACATGCTTTTATCCTATTCCGTACAAACTCCTTTACGTACGTCTATTTTATTTAATGTGTTTCAAATGAAACGGAGTATTGCCGAAATTTATTCGCTGTACGAACAAACTGCTCAAACGGCAGTAGAGAAAGCGAATCATCACTACGAAGAAAAGTGTAAGCAGTATGATATCCAACCAATGGGCGAAGTACGTGTGATTCGTTATGACGAATTACTGCGATATGCTAAAAATAAAATGGGAGAAGCTGCCATTGAGCGTATTGAAGCGGATATTGTACAAAATTCTGATTGGGATGTACGTGAAAAGTCATTACGAATTGCGGATTCTTTGATGATGGCTTGTAAAGAGCTTGCTCCAGCAGTTGTTCTTCTCTTAGCTCCACCGTACTATCCTGCTGTTTCGTTTAGTGGAGATGAATTTATTGAAGAATGTAATGAGAAATTATTGGAAATTGCTGGAGAAGTTGTACATTTCCCAGCACAACGTGTTCATTATTTTAATGGCCTTTGTGATATGAGTTATACTGCATACCAAGGAGACGAAAGTGAATATAAAGTTTTCGAAGAGAATGCACCGATTTTAGGAGATGAATATTCGATTCCCTTTAAACAAATGCAAGAGTTGAACTTGCCTACAATGGTTGTAGGACCGTATGGAAAAGATCCTCATAAATATTATGAACGATTGAATAAGAAAAATGCTTTTGAAGAAATGCCAATTTTGTTTGAACGTTTCTTCCACTATTTGATGGATACAGCTAAATAATTATAAAAAGTGAGGACTCCGGTCTTCACTTTTTATTTGTTTCATTAAAGGATATTTAACTCTATTTTGAAAGGGTTCTAGTTGTTATCGTCACCGTTTAAAGGTAAGCTAAAAGAGAGAACATAAACCTCAAAAGGAGGCAATCATATGAGTAACTTTCCATGGTGGCACAGTGTAATTATCTATCAAGTTTATCCGATGAGTTTTCAAGATAGCAATGGTGATGGTGTTGGTGATGTGAAAGGAATTATTGGGCGTTTAGATTATATACAAAGTTTGGGAGCGAATACGATTTGGATGAATCCAATTTTTTTATCTCCCAAAATAGATAATGGGTATGATGTAGCGAACTACGAAGAGATTGATCCTCAGTTTGGTACGATGGAGGATGTTGAACGGTTGATTGAAGAAGCCCATTATCGCGGGATTCGAATTGTTTTTGATTTAGTATTGAATCATACGTCGAACCAGCACCCGTGGTTTCAAGAAGCTTTAAAAGGAAAAGATAATCCTTATCGCGATTATTACATTTGGAAAGATGGAAAAAATGGTGGATTAAAAGCACCAAATAATTGGCAAGGATATTTTCGTGAACCCGTATGGGAAAAGGAACCCAACGGAGATCAATACTACTTTCATTTGTTTGCTAAAGAAATGCCGGATTTAAATTGGAAAAATCCAGAAGTCAGACAAGCGTTATTAGATGTTGCTTGTTTTTGGATGGGGAAAGGGGTCGATGGATTCCGCTTGGATGCCTTTATTCATATCGAGAAAGAGACTGGATATCCTGATGTTGATCTTCCAGAAGGTGAAATTGGATTGGCGGAACAATATTACTCCAATTTACCCAAAGTTAATACATATATGAAGCAATTTACTACAGAGTTACGAGAACGGTATCCTTATGTTTATATTTTAGGAGAAGCAGCTTCAGCGGATGTCAACTTGGCTCGTTCTTATTGCGATCCAGAAGAAGGTGGATGCAATTCTGTCATTACTTTTAGATACTTTACGATGGATGAAGATTCAAAAGATCCTCGTTTAAATAGTAACCTACAAAAATCATCTCTTTTATATAGTGCTTTTAAAGATAATATGGAGGAGTGGCAATCTGTTATGGCAGATGTGGGTGGACCAACTTTGTATTGGAACAACCACGATATTCCCCGAGCAATTTCGCGTTTAGGTGATAGTGAAATTTACCGGAATAATAGTGCGAAAATGTTAGCAACCTTGATGTACCTTCAAAAAGGGATTCCGATTATTTACTACGGAGAAGAAATTGGAATGAAAAACCTGTATATGGATGATATCGAAGATTTCCATGCTCCAGAGGCTAAATCGTTTTACGAAAAAGCTTTAAAGCTCGATTATAATAAAGAATGGGCGCTCTATAATTTACGGGAGTCATCAAAAGATGCTAGTCGTGGGGTTATGCAGTGGGATGACCGAGAATTTGCAGGATTTTCTGGCACTAAACCTTGGAGTGGGGTCAATTTGGAACCTACTTATACAGTGAAATCTCAAGTCAGAAATCCATTCAGTGTTTTATCTTACTATAAAGACGTCTTAAACTTAAAACGAACCGATCTATTTATTTATGGAACCTATAAAATGATGAAGACACCTAATCAACTATTTGTTTATGAACGAGTATGGGGAAATAAAAGTGGGCTAGTAGTGTGCAATGTTACTGCGGATCATCAAGAATATTATTTACCAGAGGTAGCACCTGAAGGCTATCGTCGAATTATTTTAGAAAATGAAGGAATTAAAATTGAAAAAGGGTGTGTAAAGCTAGGACCGTACGGAGCTGTTGTTCTACAAACTATTTATGAGTAATCAATAAAAACTTATAAAAATGAAAGGAGAATTTTATGGCATTCGATACAGATATTCATTTGCGTAATAAAGTAATCTACAGTATTTATGTACGCAATCATACCGAAGAAGGAACGTTCCTTTCTATTTTACCAGATTTACCACGAATTAAAGGACTGGGTGTAGACATTATTTGGCTGATGCCAATCCATCCAATTGGAAAAGAAATGCGTAAAGGTGTGGATGGAAGTCCCTACGCGATTCAAGACTATCGTGGAATCAATCCTGAATATGGAACGATGGAAGATTTTGAGTTGTTAGTAGAAGAAGTTCGTGCACTAGGAATGAAAGTGATGATCGACGTCGTATATAACCATACATCTCCTGATTCTGTGTTAGCGAAGGAACATCCTGAATGGTTTTACAAACGACCAAAAGGACAGATGGGAAATAAAGTAGGCGAGTGGTATGACATCGTTGATTTGGAATATTCGCACAAAGATTTATGGACCTACCAAATTGAAACACTAAAAATGTGGGCAGAAAAAGTAGATGGATTTCGTTGTGATGTAGCTAGTTTGATTCCTTTAGAGTTTTGGAAACAAGCTCGATTAGAAGTTGCAAAAGTAAACCCAGAAACAATTTGGCTTGCAGAGTCTGTTCATACAAGTTTTCTTAGAGAGCATCGGGATCGACAAAATACTGGTTTATCTGACAATGAATTGTATCAAGCCTTTGATATGACGTACGATTACGATGTTTATGAATTTTTAGAACAGTATTTGTGGAAAGAAATTTCATTGGGAACGTATCTAAATATTTTAATGTTTCAAGATGGCATTTATCCAGTTAATTATGTAAAGCTTAAATTTTTGGAAAATCATGATCATCCACGTTTTCGTAGTTATGTAGAAGACCCACAAGCCGTACGAAATTGGCTTTGCTTTCTTTACTTTCAAAAAGGAGCGACCTTATTATTTGCGGGTCAGGAAAAAGGAATCCGAGAATTACCTGATTTATTTAACAAGGATACTATTCCTTGGGAAGGACAAGATTTAGACTTGTCTCCGTTGATTCAACAGATGAATTCTGTAAAAAAAGATGAGTGTCTTTGTGAAGGGAGATATTCCCTGGAAGCTGCTAAAGAAACAGATGTCGTAATAGGAAACTATGAGTGGCAAGGAAAGAACGTTACGGGAATTTTTAATTTAGATGGAAAACATCATGTAATAAAAGTAGCGATGCCAGATGGTACGTATCGAAACTTAATTGATGGGGAAAATTATGTAGTATCAGAAAGCATTCTTTTAACCAGTGGAGAACCAATGATTCTCATTCATTATGGTGAGCCAAAACTGTCAGAGTTTTAATGACCATTCAAACGTTAGGATTAGTATTCAGAACAGGCAACAAAATAAATAATAAGAGGAGTGGAGATACGAAATATGAAAAGACTATTTGATGTTGATCCCTGGAAAATTAAAACGGAAAGCCTCCATCACGAAGATAAACGATTACAGGAAAGTTTAACGTCTATTGGAAATGGATATATGGGCCAAAGAGGAAACTTTGAAGAAGGATACTCTGGTGATGGTCATGAAGGAACGTATTTAGCTGGAGTATGGTATCCAGACAAGACACGAGTGGGCTGGTGGAAAATTGGTTATCCTGAATATTTTGGAAAAGTAATTAATGCCATGAACTTTATTCAAGTGGACATTCAAGTGGATGGAGAAAAAGTTGATTTAGCGAAGGATGATTTTAGAGAATTTTATTTAGAGTCTAATATGTACAAAGGAACTCTTTACCGCACCTTTATTTGGAGTAATAAAGAAAAAACCACTGAAATTCACTTTGAGTTTAATCGCTTCTTGAGTATTGTTGAAAAAGAAACGGCTTCGATTCAAGTGAGAGCAGAAGTCCTAAAAGGAAATCCTGAAATTACTTTGCGCCCCGGTCTAGATAACCGTGTTCATAATGAAGATACCAATTATGATGAAATGTTTTGGGAGCAAGTAGAAGAAAGCACTCAAAAACCTGCGTTTGTAACAGCTAAAACGGTGACAAATGATTTTGGTATTGAACGGTTTACTGTGACAGGTGCAATGATAAACGAAGTGACAGGATTAGACCAAAAAGAAAGTGAAAGTGAAAAATTACAAGTAAGAGAATGTTTTTCTGGAAAAGTTACAAAAGGATCAGTAGTTACCTTAAACAAATATGTTGCACTTGTAACAAGTCGAGATATTTCAGAAGAAAGACAAAAAGGGACCGCCCGGAAACTAGTTGAAAAGGCAGCAGAAAAAGGACAAAAGCAACTTTTGAGTGAACACACAACTGCTTGGAAAGAAAGATGGCAAAAATCTGATGTTAATATCCATGGAGATGAAGAGTCACAACAAGGAGTTCGTTTTAACTTATATGAATTATTTTCTACCTATTATGGAGAAGATAGTCGTTTAAATATTGGACCAAAAGGATTTACAGGTGAAAAATATGGGGGAGCCACTTACTGGGATACGGAAGCATTTCTTTTACCAATGTATCTTTCAGTTGCAGATCCAAAGGTATCGCGTAATTTACTCCGCTATCGGTATGACCAATTGGAAGGTGCTTTCCATAATGCTCAGCAACAAGGCTTGAAGGGTGCGTTGTATCCAATGGTTACATTTACCGGAGTCGAGTGTCATAACGAATGGGAGATTACCTTTGAAGAAATCCATCGAAATGGTGCTATTGCTCATGCAATTTATAATTACGCCAATTATACGGGAGATGAAACCTATCTTCTGGATGAAGGGATAGAAGTTTTAGTTGAATTATCTCGTTTCTGGGCAGATCGTGTTCATTTTTCTAAACGCCATCAAAAATACATGATTCATGGTGTGACAGGTCCGAATGAGTATGAGAATAATATAAATAATAACTATCATACGAATAATATGGCATTGTGGACGTTAGAATATACGCTTGAAACGTTTAAAAAAGTTGTCGGTCAACATAAAGAGAAATCATTGAACGTTACAGAAAAAGAACTCATTCATTGGGCTGATATTGTGGAAAAGATGTATATTCCTTATGATGACGAGTTGGATATCTTTGTACAACACGATACTTTTTTAGATAAAGATATTAGAAGCGTAGATACATTGGATCCTTCTGTTCGTCCTTTAAATCAGCATTGGTCTTGGGATAAAATATTGCGTTCTCCATTTATAAAGCAAGCGGATGTATTGCAAAGCATGTACTATTTCCCGGATCGCTATACACAAGAGCAAAAAGAAAAGAATTTTGATTACTATGAGCCACTGACCGTTCATGAATCTTCGTTATCTCCAAGTGTTCATGCAGTATTGGCTGCAGAATTGGGTAAAGAAGATAAAGCAGTGGAACTATATGCTCGAACAGCACGTCTTGATTTGGATAATTACAATAACGATACCGAGGATGGATTGCATATAACTTCGATGAGTGGTGCATGGTTAGCAATTGTCCAAGGCTTTGCAGGTATGCGAGTAAGAAACGCTCAACTTAGTTTTCAACCGTTTGTTCCAAAGGGTTGGGATGGTTATGACTTTAAGATTAATTTTCATGACCGATTATTAGATGTAACCATTGAAAAAGACAAGATTATTTTAAAGCTAGAAGAAGGAAAACCGTTAGATATCATTCTTTACGGAGAAAAAGTTACCGTAAAAGATGAATTTCAAAAAAATATATAAGTAGACAAATATTTGTACAGTTAAAAGGAGCCAAAAAAGTTGGTCTCCTTTTTCATTCATTAAGAAAGGGAGGAATAAAATGCTAAAAGGAATTATTTTTGATTTAGATGGCGTTATAACAGATACAGCAGAGTACCACTACGTTGCATGGAAAGAAATGGGTAAAAAAATAGGGATAGACTTTGACCGTGATTTCAATGAAAATTTGAAAGGAATCAGTCGAATGGACTCACTTGAAAGAATTTTGGAGTATGGTGGGAAAGCGAATGATTATTCACGAGAAGAAAAAGAAGAGTTAGCATACGAAAAAAATGAACAATATAAAAAACTAATTAAGCAGATAACACCTGCCAATATTCTACCAGGAATAAAACAATTACTAGAAGACTGTCAACAAAAAGAAATAAGGTTAGCATTGGCCTCCGCCAGTAAAAATGGACCAGTGATAGTAGAACGTTTAGAATTAACAGAACAATTTGAAGTTATCGTT